>DASXGO010000385.1:0-1844 GCA_036489055.1 Candidatus Cybelea sp.
GATCTTTTCCTACGCGCCGTAAGCCGTTCGCTACTATGGATTGACGATTGCCGCCCCGATGGGATCGTGGTTGCCGGGAACGGTGACGAGCGGTTTACCGCCTTCGGGGAACCGCCAGCGATCGGCGGTGCTCCGCCCGCCCGGGGGGCAATAGTCGCCGCCGAAGAGTCCGGCGTTGTTCGTCAGCGCCGTTTGCGCAACGTCGCACGAGCCGGTCAGCGCGATCCTTTTGGTGACGGTCGCGGTCTTCGCGGCGATTCTCGTTTCGTAGAGGCACGACGTCTTTTTGCCGCCGCACTCCTGATCGCCGAGCACGATCGAGGACCCGCTTGGGAAGACCTCGCCGGGAAAGTGGAGCTGTGCACCGTGAATCGCGACGGTCGACATCGTGTGCCCCCCTACTGGGAGGACTGAGAGAATGTAAGCGTTGGAGTTAGAGCTGGCCGTCTGTCCGGACGCATACAGGTTTCCCTTGTCGTCGTAGCCGGCGAAGTAGTAGTAGTATTGTTCCGGATTGAGATACGGCCTCGGCGTGCCGCGAGCGTTACGGAAGACGAGAACGCCGCCCGAGCCGTTGACGTCGAAAATGTTGGTGACGGCAAGGTCACCGTTGTGAAGGTTTATCGCGCACCCGGCCGGATACCCGCGCGAGTCGGACAACGTTGCAATGGGGCGCTTCGATCCGGGGCGGAATTCAAGAATCTGCTGCGCCCCCGTATTGGTGATCCAAACGTCACCGTGCGCGTCGCTGCACTCGCCTTGCGGTTGAAAGAAGCCGGTGATCTTCTCGACCATCTTCAGCTTCGGAACCGTGTAGACGTAGACGTCGTAGTTGCGGAAATCCGTGAGAAAAAGAAGCGGCCCGGAGCTCGCGGCCCCGGCGGCGATCCACGAGGCTTCGGTATCGGGCTGCGACCCCGCGGCTTCCCCCGGCGTCACGCGCAGCGTCTGACTGATCGTCACCGGCGGCTGCACCGCAGGCGCCATCGAGCACCCGGTCAGCACGAGCGCAGCAGCCAGCCTCAAGAATCGGTCGTGAGGCTTGCCGAGTGAATAACTTTGTGATACAAAGTAAATGATGGAACTCCAGCGGGCGCTTTCGGATCTTGCGGAGGTTCGCGACCGCCTAGCCCAACTCCAGCGTTTCGAAGGCTATTCGGCGCCCGCCGCAGCGGCAAGCGGCCTCGTGGCGATCGTCGCCTCGCTCGTGCAGCGCGCTGTTGCGCCGATGCCGGCGACGCTCGAAACGCAGCACACGTACCTCTTTATTTGGCTCTCCTGCCTAGCGGTTGCGTTGCTGCTCAACTACGGCGCCGTGACGGCGTGGCTGCTCAAGCATCGCGCGCCGGGCGACCGCAGCCGATTTCGCACGGCGGCAATCTCAATTGCACCAAGCATTCTTTTAGGCGGAGCGCTGAGCGTGGCAATCATCGATCACGGCGTCTATGCGCTCTTGCCGGGAACGTGGTTCGCCTTTTACGCGATCGGCCTCTTCGCCTCGCGCGGAGCGATACCGGCCGCGACGATCGTCGTGACCGCGTTCTTCGCACTCCTCGCGCTGGCATTCTTGATCACGCCGCTGGTCGCCGTCTCGCTCGTCTGGTGGGTGATGCCGCTTGGTTTCGGAACCGGTCAGCTCGCCATCGGTTACTTCATTTTGGTCGACCGCCAGGCATGAGCGAATCGCAGGCGGCGCCTTTTGCCTATCCGGGCCTCGAGCGCATCTTTCACGAGCGCGGGCGGCTCGCAATTTGCACCTGTTTGATCGCGCATCCGAACGGTTTGAGCTTCACGGAGCTGCAGGCTGCGTGTGATCTTACCGATGGAAATCTGAACCGCCACCT
>DASXGO010000433.1:0-2600 GCA_036489055.1 Candidatus Cybelea sp.
CGGCTTCGTCGCCCTTCGTTACCACGATCGGAATGCTCAAGCCCGGCAACACGATGGCGGTTCAGATGGACTCCGGCAGAGTCGACGCGTACCAACCGGTCCGAGGCCAACGACACGATTTCTTCACGGTCTCTGCGACCGCGCTGCCCAAGACCACGCCGTCGCCGCCGCGCTTGCACGCTGCTCCACTAGGCGTCGTCGTGCGCGCTACCGGCGCGCTCGATTCGCTCCTCGTACGCGTGCCCGACGGCGTCAATTTGGTCGTTGAGTCGGAGCGCGGCGACGTCAACGTCACCGATATCAGCGGCAACGCGCGCGTCGTCGCCCGTCACGGGAACGTCGATATCAAAGTGCCCGCTTACGCGCAGGCCGCCGTCGGCGACGGAAATCTTTCCGTGAGGATGGGCGCGAGCTCTTGGCCCGGAACGCTGGCGTTTTCAACCCGCCACGGCGACGTGGAGCTGTGGGTCGTCGCGCGTGCCGCTTTTACCGTGCATCTCCACACGGATAACGGCACGCTCTTCACCGATTTCGGATTGCGCGGCATTTCCAGCGGCAGCGCCGAAACGATCGACGGCAGCATCAACGGCGGATCGAAGCAGCGGATCGACGTCGAAGCCGGGACGGGCTCGATTCGCCTACTGCGGCTGCAGCCGCAGCCGTGATCGCGCGAGCACTGCCTCGCGTGCCTTGATCAGCCGAACCATCGCATCGTTGTAAGGCGTCGGCGTGCCCGTGCGCCGGCCGAACGCGACCACCGCACCATTGATGTGATCGATCTCACTCGGATGTCCCGACTCGAGGTCGTAGGCCATCGAGCTCTTGGCATCCGCGCCCAGCGCGACCACCTCCGTGACGTACTGCCATGGGTTGACGAACGGCAACTTGATCCGCAGGGCCGCCGCGACGCCGGCCGTTTCCTCGGCCAGGGCTTCGGCGAGCCGCGCCGCGTTGGCGTCGCGTGGTATCTCGCCTGCATCACAGTCGAGCAGCGCCGAAAGCGCGTTGACCGACGCGTTGGCAACGAGCTTGCCCCACAAGTGGGGGCGAATGTCGTAAACGACCGATGCCTGCAGGCCGCTACGGGACAACAGCTCGGTGACCGTGCGCGCCGTCGCTTGCGACGCGGTCATCGCACCGATGATTGTGTTCCCTTCCTGCGAGCTGCGCACGTGTCCGAGCTCGACCGTATGCGCCGATTCGGTCGTAATTCCAAGAATCACGGGTACGGCACCGCCGAGCGCGGTCTTGATCGCGTCCTCGTTCCCGATGCCGTTCTGCAGCGAAACGACCGGCGCGGATGGGTCGAGCTCGCCGGCAAAGGCGCGTAACGCCCGCAGCGTGTCCACCGCTTTGACGAAGAGAAAGAGCATCTGCGAATCGTAGAGATCGCGTGCCTGACGCGCAACCCGCACCTTGCGCGGGGCTTCGTCGTTGACGCGAAGTCCATCATGCTCGACGCTCTCGGCTACGGCTTCGTTATCGTCAAGCATCGTGACGTCGCAGCCTGCCGCCAGATGAAACCCGAAGAGCGTCCCCATCGCTCCGGCGCCGATAATGCCGATGCGCACGCCGAAGCCTAGAACTGGTATTGAAAGCCGAACGTGTTCCGGCGCGACGCGTGCGTCACGTCACGCTGTCCGAAGAAAAGCTCGGCGCTCGGTGTGAGATGGAGATTTCCATAGAGATCGATCATCGGATAGTTCAGGCCGTAGATGCGCGTCTCGAATCCTAGCCCGTGCAACGGCGCGTACTGGCCGAGGACGCCGAGCTGCGAATAGAGCACCCCCGCGCCGAAATGTAGAGTCCCCGCATTTTTTTGCAGTACCGCGTTCCACGTGGTGTTGGTGCCGATCGCGTTCGCGCCGACGATGACGCTCGTACTTCCGTGCGGCAGCACCACGAGATTGAGATCGCCGAGCGGTCCCTGACTGCTCGTCAAAACGGGGTTCAAGCCCAGGTTGTGCGGCGGCGAGAGCCCGCTCATGCGAAGCTGCACGGCGACGAGACTGCGCACCAGCTGCCCGAGCTTGCTCTGCAAATGCGCGCGCAGCTCCGGCGAAACCCCGGTGGCATGCGGCACCGGCGCACCGCCCGGATAGGGCGAGCTGCTGGGAACCGTGAGCGGCGGTGCCGTGGCGCCCGCGTCGACGCCGTAGACGCTGCTCCTGCCACCCAGCTCCTCGAGCAGCGAGTTCGCCTTCTGCATAACGGCGTCGAGATTTGCAATCGTGTTGCGCATCTGGGCTTGCGTTTGCGGATCGCCCGTAACGGTACGCAAGTCTTTGGTTAAGGCTGCCAAGGTCGCGGTAGCCTCCGCGATATTCTGCGTCGTCTCGAGCACGTTGGACTTCAAGCGCGGGTCGGTCGCGAAACCTTCCAACGCGGTAATTGAGCGATTCAATGCCGATGCCGTGGACTGGAACTGATCGAGTAAGGTGCCAACCTTCGTCGAATCGATCGTCGCCGCCGAATTGAGCGTTGCTGAGAGCCGTTCGAAGTTGTTGCTCGCACTGATCAACGGATCCGACATCTGTTGCAGCGAGGATTTCGTCGCAACGGTGAGATCGTTGGCGTTGTTCAGCGTCGTCTGCAGGCTG
>DASXGO010000438.1:0-2855 GCA_036489055.1 Candidatus Cybelea sp.
TTCTCGACGAGCATCATCACGGCGACCGAGGTCACGGGCTTGGTCATCGACGCAATTCGGAAGATCGAGTCGACCGCGATCGGCGCATGGTTCGCGACGTCGCGGCTGCCGAACGAGCCGCTATAGAGAATATGGTCGGCGTCGGCCACCATCGCGACGACTCCGGGGATTTTCGTCGTCGCGATCGTCTGCTTGAGATACGCGTCGATCTCGGCGGAGTCGCTGAGGCCTTGTGCGCCGGCGTGCAGCGGCGCGAGCGTGAGAAGGGCGAGCAAGACGATCGAACGGCGCACCGGGAGCTCCTGTTCTTGTTTTGGGATGGGTCTTCGCGTCGCCCGGCGTTCGTAGACCGGCGGCGCTCGTGAAGTTAGGTCGCGATTCGGCCGCGTGCGACGCTGCGCTCGAAGCGGCGCCACGTCGCGGGGAACGCTTGGCGCACGTCGCGCGCCCGTTGCCGCTCCCCTTCCGCGAGCCGATCGAGCGCGGCCGGCATTGACGCACCCGCGCGCTTGCGAAGCGAGCGCGCATAGCGCTCGAGCCGCTCGGATGCGGTGCAGGCGTCTTGGTGCTCGCCGAGCAAGTCTTGCAGCCCTTTGGCTTCGAGCGCGGCCTTGTCGAGAGACTTGTAGGCGAACGCGAAGAACTCGAGCTCGTAGCGCAGGCGCTTCGCGCGGATACGCAAGCGGTGTAGGTCCTTCGCATGCGCCTCGTCGCCGACTTTGCGGCCGAGCTTGAGCACCCGCTTCACGCTCTTCTTCAGATATTTGTCGACGCCGTCGGAGACCTTGAACGAGTGCCAGCGCCGCGTGGCGCCCGGGCTCGGCGCGTCCTCGAGCAGCGCGCCGAAGGAGTCCAGCAGCTCGTCGTAACGATCGTCGCTGAACCGCTCGACCATCCTCGCGCGCGCCTCGCCGCGCTCCCTTCGCAGGTGCAGCTCGTAGCCGCCCAGATCGCCGAGGCTCTCCGCGGGAACCGTCTGCGCGTAGGTGCGAAACACGTCGGCGTGCACGTCGAGATCGCGCGTGTCGCTGAGTGCGCGCGCGAAGGCGCGCAGGCCCTTGCGAAACTCTTTCGCTTCGCGCGGTAGCATGCGTCTGAACAAGCGCAGTGCCACTCGCAGGCGGCGCATCGCGATCCGCATGCGATGTACGTCATCGGTGCTAGGGGGCTTGTCGTGCGCGGGCCGCCGTGCCGCGAGCTCGTTGAACTCCCGGCGCAAGCACTCGTACGCGAACACGATCATCGGGTCGCTCGGCCGAATGCGGCGTTTCTCGGCCGGTGGTTCGGCTGCGGATTCGACGGGCGGCGTTGCGGGTTCACTCGGCGCGGAGGTTGCCTGCTCTTCGAGCAGCGGCGGCGACTCGCCCTCGCTCGAGGGCAAAGTCTTGGCCGATGGAACTTCGTGCAGCGACGAAATAATCGACTGTGCTGAGTCGTCCATGGGGTAATGCGGGCTTGCGTGAGCCACGCGACTGTGACAATAGTGACGCCCACTCGCGGTGTCAACGCGTCCAAGAACGGCGTCAACCGCAGACTTAGAGCCACGAATTCTCGGGCGTCGACAGTTTCAGTCGCTAGGCCATGGAAATCATTGCCGTTTACAACGTCAAAGGCGGAGTCGGCAAAACGACCACGGCGGTCAACCTCGCGTACCGCTCCGCGGCGGACGGCTGGCCGACGCTTCTGTGGGATCTGGATCCGCAAGCCGCCGCGACCTACGTCATGCGCCGCGAGCCTTTCGTCGATGGCGGCTCGAAGGCTCTCGTGCGGGGCGAAACGGAGCTCGCCGAGCTCGTCACGCCGACCGATCACCCCGGGCTCGATCTGCTGCCCGCGGACTTCTCGTACCGGCGCATGGACGTGCACCTGCATAGCCGCAAAAACCCCGCGACGAGGCTCATGAAGCTCATGCGCCCGCTCAAGCAGCGCTACGCGTGCTTGATCCTGGATTGCGCGCCGGGCATGTCGCTCGTCTCGGAGAACGTGATGCATGCGGCCGACGCGCTGGTCGTGCCGCTGATGCCATCGCCGTTGTCGGTGCGCATGCTCGAGCAGCTGTTCGAGTTCGTCGAGCGCAAGGACTGGCCCGACTTGAGGGTGCTGCCGTTCTTTTCGATGGTCGATCGGCGCAAGCTGCTGCACAAGGAGACGATCGAGTCGCTGCGGAGGCGCTACCCGACGATACTCGAGACCGAGGTCCCTTACGGAAGCGAGTTCGAGCGGATCACGCTGCGGCGTGCGCCGGTCGAGTCGTATGCACCCGCCAGCGCAGCGGCGAGCGTCTATCGCGCGCTCTGGCGCGAAATCGACGGCCGGTTGCAAGGCGCGGCCGCGTTGCGGGCACAGCCGGGCGGGCCATCGGCGCCGGCGCTGCGCGCCGTCTAGACCTGACCTAAAGATCCAGGGCGATCTCGATGTCTTCGAAATCGAGGCGCGACAGCGTGGCCTCGTCCCGATACTGTCCGGCGTCCTCGAGCGGAGCTTCGATCTCTTGGGTGAGATCTTGCCCCGCGAGGTCGGTTTGCCTCGGTGCACGCGAAAATTTGGGCGCTTTCATCGTCATCATTCGGGATCTTTCAGCCTCCGGCAGAGACTAATGCGACAAGGACCGCGCATGACGTTAACGAGGTCACGCAAACCGTCCCTGCCGCGAGAGCGAGCACACGCTTCGGTTAACCGAAGCAACATAATCGCCGGACTCTGAGGGGTAGCGCCCTTGAGCGCTATCGGGCAAACCCCGCATTGAGCCGCCGCGCGGAAACCGCAGGCGGTCCGCATGTCACAATGACGTTGCGAGGACGGGAATGTTTGCGGGATGGCCCGATTGACAGTGCGATTCCGTTCTCTAGGATTAG
>DASXGO010000447.1:0-10799 GCA_036489055.1 Candidatus Cybelea sp.
ACGCAGGCCGGAATCTGGCCGCTCGGTGCGGCGACGTTCTTGCAGTTCACGCCCTACGCCGTCGCCGCAAATCTTGCGGTCGTCCCGTGCGTCGCCGCAACGATGGCGCTGGCCGCGGCTCAGCTTGCGCTTGCGTGGTGCGCGCCGCTCGCGCAGGCGGTCGCTAATTGCAACTCATGGCTGTTGGCATGGATGCTCGCCGTGGTGGCGACGATCGGAACGCTGCCGGGTGCGACGATTCCGATGACCCCGGCGCCGGCATGGTGCATCGCCGCTTACGATGCCGCGATGCTCGCGGCCCCATTGCTGTGGCGGCGCGGCGCACAAACGCTTGCAGTTTCGGCCATCGTGCTCGCCGCTTCTTGCGTCGTTTGGCCGCCGCAGGCCCTCGATGCGCGGCTGCGCATTACCGTGCTCGACGTCGGGCAGGCCGACTCGATCGTCGTTCAAACGCCGGGCGGACACGTCGTGCTCGTTGACGCCGGCGGACGCCTCGAGCGCGGCGCGCAGAGCAGCGGATCCGTCGCCGAAGCCGTCGGCGAGCGCATCGTCGTGCCGTTTTTGCTCCGCCACGGCATCCACGCGGTCGATGCAATCGTGATCTCGCATCCGCACGGCGATCACGCTGGCGGCGTGGCGCCGGCGCTGCGCCGTCTGTCGGTGGATCGGCTTGTCGACGGCGGACAACGTTACGGCGGTCATGCGTACCAAGATGCTCTCGCCACCGCACGCGTCGCGCGGGTTCCAATCCTCTACCCCCGCGCCGGCATGGAATGGCAAACCGATGACGGCGTGCTGCTCCATTTCCTCGGCCCGTCGATTCCGTTCATCGCGAGCTCGCGCAACGACATCAACGAAAACTCGATTGCCTTTACGCTGCGCTATCGCTCGTTCTGTATGCTCTTCACTGGGGATGCGGGCGCCGCAGCCGAAGAGCGTTTCTTAGCCGAAGGCGTGGATCTGCGATGCGACGTTTTGAAAGTCGGGCACCACGGCAGCGCCTACTCTTCGACGTGGGCATTCATCGAAAGCGTCCATCCGCGTTACGCGATCATCTCGGTCGGCCGACACAATTTATTCGGGCACCCCGCGCCTTCGACGCTTGAAACGCTGCAGCGCGCCGGCGCAAAAATTTACCGCACCGATGAAAACGGTGCGGTAACGATCACGACTAACGGCGACGGGGTTACGGTTTCACCACTGCTGGCCGCAGACTGAAGGCTCCCACTGGATTTGCAAACCGGACGCGTTCGACGAAGCGGCGCTGGACGCACTCGAGGCCAGGCTCGCAATATCGGATCCATGCGCACCCAGAACGCTCTGCTTCGGATTGCCCGCGAGGGAGCCGATGTTGACATCGGGCATCGATTGGCTCGCGGTGAAACTCTGCAGCGGTGCCCAGTTGGCGCCGTTCGCGAAACACGGCTGGGATACGAACACGTAGTTTGGTCTCCACGTCCATCCGCGTTGGGTGAACCGTTGGGGGCTAGGGAATTGCATCGTGGGCGCCGCCGCCTTCGGCGCTGCATCGATATGCATTGGAACCTTGAAGCCGTCCTGGCTCTGCTCTGCCCCGCGCTGCGGGGAGGCCGGACGTACGATGACCGGGGCTGCGTGGAATACCGCGCCTCCGGTTGGTGCGCTTAATGCAGCGCAGGGCAGAGTTAGCGTCAGAGCCGCTGCCCCGGCGAAGATCGAAAAGCGTTTCACAGTAGCCCTAAATTTCGCGCGTCTCACGGTAGTTTCCCGTCGGCGCTAACGCCAGCGCGGCGATAACGCGAGCGTCCGGCATAAGCGAAAGAGACCACCAAGCGCGACGATGAAGAAGAGCGTTCCAACGACGTTGGCTGCCGGAGCGAACGCGTCGCCGACCAATCCCAGCGGCGCGGGGTTTCCACTGAAGACGATGATGCCCGCAAGCACGACGCCAAAGAGGCTCTCGCCGACGATCAGACCCGATGCGACGAGGACGCCGAGCTGCTTCGCCCGGTCGGGACTCGCTTGACGAGACGCCCAGCGGTTATAGGCCCAGCCGAGAATCGCACCGAGCACGACCGGAGCAGTCGTCGAGATCGGCAGATAAATGCCCAGTCCGACCGCCAGCGGCGGCAGCGCAAGTTTGCGGCGGCGCAGCAGCTCGTCGACGGCGACGATCAATGCTCCCACCACCGCACCGACCTCGATGAGACCCCAGTTTAGCTGACCGCCGATCACGCCTTTAGCAAGCGCCGAGATCAGTGTCGCCTGGGGGGCGGGCAAGCCCTTCGCGCCGCCAAAACCGTACGCGTGATTGAGCAAATCGAGAATCGGCGGAATGACGAGTGCGCCGACCGCAACGCCCAGCACCAGCGCGACTTGTTGACGCCACGGCGTGGCATCGACCAGCTGACCGGTCTTTAAATCCTGCAAATTGTCGTTCGAAATCGTTGCAATGCAGAGCAGCACGGCTGTTACGACCAACGCGTACGCGATCATCGGCAACCTCGCAACGTGCAAGAGCCCGTGACCGACCGCAAGCACGATCAGCGCGGCGCCGATCACGGAGAGAATCGCCAACCCTGAAACCGGGCTGTTCGAGGACCCGATCAGCCCCGCCATATAGCCGCAAGCCGCGGCGACGAAGAAACCCGCCACGACGACGTACACAACGGCGGCCAACGTCATCGGCGTCGCAATCGGTGCCAGCGCGTTGCCGCGCAAAAACGACCATAAAAGGAACGCCAACGGTGCGAGACAGGCAAGGCTGATGAGGCCGACGATTCCGATCGGCAAATCGCGCTCCGTTCGCGGGAGCGTCTCCGCGGATTGCCGGCGTCGGCGTGACGCCGCCAGCGCGGAAGCGACGCCGAGTGCAACCGGGCGCACGAGTCTGCCGAGCGACCAGAGCGCGGCGACGCCGATCGCGCCCGCGCCGATGAATCGAACCTGATGCGCCCACACGGCCGTTGCAACATCCGCTGGTGCGCCGGCCGCAGGGTGGAGCGCTGTGAGAATCGGCGTCGCGATGCCCCACGCGATGAAGAGCCCGACGAAGATTGCTGTGCCTACCGTGAGACCGATCAGCTGTCCGGCACCCACGAGCGCGAGCGAGAGGGAGAATGCCGCTCCGCTCGCAGCAGCGCCGGAGCGGAAATAGCCGGCGAGCTCGCCGGTGAAAACGCGCGTTGCAACGACCAGGGCAAAACCGGCAGACGCCAGCGTTCCGCCCAATAATGCTATGAGGCCGGCCTGGTTTCGCTCGGCGGCCGACTGCGACGCCGTCCCGACCTTGAGCACTTCGGCTGCCGCGACGCCCTCCGGATACGGGAGGTCCGAACCGGTCACGAGCGCCCGCCGCAACGGCACACTGTACATGACGCCCAGAACGCCGCCGATCGCGCAGATCGCGAACGACTGCACGAAGGGAAAGCCGGTCCACCAGCCGACCATCACGAGTCCGGGCAGCACGAAGATGATCGACGAGAGCGTTCCGGCAGCCGACGCGATCGTCTGGACTATGTTGTTTTCGTAGATGGTCGCGTTGCGGAACGCGCGCAGGACGGCCATCGAGATCACCGCGGCGGGGATCGACGAGGCGAAGGTGAGCCCAACTTTCAAACCGAGGTAGACATTGGCGGCGGTGAAGACGAGCGTGATCGCGGCGCCTAAGAAGAAACCCCGCAGCGTAAGCTCGGACCGCGACTCCATGATGGCCGCCTCTTCTGCGCCGAAAAATACAAAGCCCGCAGCGATTTACGCTGCGGGCTTTGCTGTACCGCCGGTCATTCTCGCCTGTTTGAAGCCGTTGAAGCCTCTACCGACGTCTCGATCCGGATTTGAGCGGATTCACTCGGATTGTCGCTTGTGACGACGGATCGTCTACGTGCCTCCGGTCGCGGCCCGATACGTTCCGCGCTTCGTCATTGGGCGAAGTGTTTGCATGCTAGCAAATATCTGAAACGGTTTGCAAGAAGTCAAACGCCGAGTCCACAAGGGTTCCACAAGAAATTTTGGTTACCCACAGCTTATCGACACGAAGCGCGAAAGATCGCCATAAACTATGGCTGCATCGTGTTATCGGGCGACGGTGACGGCGATGTCATCGGCGACATCGCCGGCGACGGTGACATCACCGGCTGCGCCACAGCGACCGCGCTAGACGGCGCCGCCGACGGTGACGCGGATTCCATGGGGGATGCGGACGGATAAGGCTGAGCCGACGCTACGGCGCCGCCCGCGCCGACAATTCCGGCGGCCGCGAGCAGAATGCCGACAAACCATCGATTCACGGAGTGCCTCCTTTTGACGTAGTATGATCGACGTAGGCGCCTCGTACCCGTACGATTCGGGACCTAATCTCGCTTAGGGGACGGACGTCCGAGCGCTTAGGAAGGCTTCCACGACGCGGGCGCTGAGTTCCCGCCCGGACTCCGAACTGACGCGCGGGAGCCGCCGCGTATGCGAGCAAGCCCTAGGCGACGAGCGCGCCGGCGCCGATATTTGCAAACGAACCAGGCCGCGGGCGGTAATAAGAAAAGGGAGAAGCGGCGCGGAAGGCCGCAATCATCTCCACCGCATCTCATGAGCGTAATCGAATTACCCTATACCAGCAGCGTCGCGGCTGAAACCGACCCGATTTTCGCGCGCGTGGAGCACGTTATCCCCCGGGTCGAATGGCCGCTGCACGCTCCGTACGTTGCCGCGATCAACCGCCTGAAGGCGGAGCGCAACGCCGTCATTCTGGCGCATAATTACCAGGTACCGGAAATCTTTTACACGGTCGCCGATATCGTGGGCGACTCCCTGGCCTTGGCGATGCAGGCAGCGAAAACGGATGGGGACGTCATCGTTCTCTGCGGCGTGCATTTTATGGCCGAGACCGCGAAGCTCGTCAATCCGTCGAAGATCGTTCTGGTACCGGATCTGAAGGCCGGCTGTTCGCTGGCGGCGTCAATCACGGCCGCGGACGTCCGCGTGCTGCGTGAGAAATATCCCGGCACGCCCGTCGTCACGTACGTTAATACGTCGGCCGAAGTGAAGGCCGAATCGGACGTCTGCGTGACCAGCGGCAACGCGGTGCAAATCGTCGAAGCGCTCGGTGCGCCGCGCGTGATCTTTCTTCCCGACGAGTATCTCGCGAAATACGTTGCCTCTAAGACGAACGTCGAAATCATCGCGTGGAAGGGGCACTGCGAAGTCCACGAACGCTTCACCGGCGAGGATATCCGCCGTTTCCGTGAAGGCGATCGATCGCTGATCGTACTCGCGCATCCCGAGTGTCCGCCGGACGTACTGCGCGAAGCGGATTTCGTCGGCTCGACGCAAGGCATGACCGAGTACGTAGGAGAGATCGCCGGCGCATCGTGTCATCCTGAGCGAAGTGAGCGCAGCGAACGGAGTCGAAGGGCGCGCATTTTATTAATGACCGAGTGCTCGA
The DNA here is from genome assembly GCA_036489055.1 of Candidatus Cybelea sp. GTDB lineage: Bacteria > Vulcanimicrobiota > Vulcanimicrobiia > Vulcanimicrobiales > Vulcanimicrobiaceae > Cybelea. The sequence continues at coordinate 5,417 of DASXGO010000447.1, forward strand.
TGGCGGATAACGTCTCGGGACGCTATCCGAGCGTCGAATTCGTGCGCCCGTGCAACCTTTGCCCGCACATGAAGCGCAACACGCTCCCGAAGGTGCTCCACAGTTTGGAAGCAATGGAGTACGAAGTGTCGATCCCACCGGAGATTGCGGAGCGCGCGCGCCGCTCCGTCGACCGAATGCTCGCCTACAGCCGCCCGCGAGATTAGCCCCGCACCGATGCAGAGCAATCGCAGCGACGCGATCGTCGTCGGCGCCGGCATCGCCGGATTGATCGCGGCGTTGAAGCTGCAACCGGCTCGGGTGACCGTCTTGTGCAAGACGCGTTTGGGCAAGGGTGCGGCGACCGATTGGGCGCAGGGCGGTATTGCCGCGGCGATCGGCAAGGACGACTCGCCGCAGCTGCACGCCATCGATACCCAGCGTGCGGGCGCCGGCATCAGCGATCGCAAAATCGTCGAGATCCTCACGCGCGACGCACCCGCGCAGGTCGAAGAGCTGCTCGCACTCGGTGCGGCGTTCGACCGCACGGCGGGCGGTGAGCTCGCGCTCGGACGTGAAGCCGCGCATCAGCGACGCCGAATTGTGAAGGCGGGCGGCGATGCGACGGGCCATGAGATCCTCAAGACGCTCATCGGCGCCGTGCGCGTGCACCCGTCAATTGAGGTCGTCGAAGACGTGATCGCGCTCGATTTGATTCTGGACGAAGCGCGCGTTCGCGGCGTTCGCGCGGCGGAGAGCGCCGGCAGACCGCTCGAGTTTCGCGCCGGCGCCGTCGTCCTTGCGACCGGCGGCGTCGGACGGCTCTACCGGTACACGACCAATCCGATCGAAGCGACCGGGGACGGCATCGCCATGGCCGCACGCGCCGGCGCGCTCCTTGCCGATATGGAGTTCGTCCAATTCCACCCGACCGCGCTGGCAATCGGTCGCGATCCGATGCCGCTCGTCACGGAGGCGGTCCGGGGTGAGGGCGCGACGCTCGTCAACGATCTCGGCGAGCGGTTCATGCTCGCGATCCATCGCGACGCCGAGTTAGCGCCGCGCGACGTCGTCGCGCGCGCGATTTTCGAACAGCTGCAGCGCGGAAGAAGTGTTGGCCTCGATGCGCGCGAAGCAATCGGCGCGCAATTTCCGGAGGCCTTTCCGACCGTCTTCCGCTTTTGCATGGAGGCCGGCATCGATCCGCGCGTGCAAAACATTCCCGTTGCACCCGCGGCGCATTATCTCATGGGCGGAATAGCCGTCGACGAATGGGGCCGCACGTCGCTGCAAAATCTCTGGGCCTGCGGTGAGACGAGCGCCACCGGAGTGCACGGCGCCAACCGGCTCGCGAGCAACTCGCTGCTCGAAGCGCTCGTCTACGGTTCGCGCGTCGCGGTTGACATTGCCAACGCGCATCGCGACTCCGCGCTGCTCGCGCGCGACGCACGACCGGTCGCAGCATCGGCGCGCCCTCGGGGCGACTCGCGTACCACCGCAGCGCAGGCGCTCAGCGACATCCGCAACGTCATGTATTCGAACGTCGGACTCGTTCGCGACGAAGGCGGCCTGCGCGCCGCGCTGGCGCGGCTCGACGATCTGACGCCCGAGTTCGGCGATAGCCTCGACGAGCTTCGCAGCCTGCTGGTGGTAGGGCGGCTGATCGCCGAGGCGGCACTCGCGCGGCGGGAGAGCCGCGGCAGTCACTATCGAAGCGACTATCCGCAGACAAATGAAGCTTTCGCGAAGCGCTCCTTTACACGGCTACGCAGCGTCGCCTGAACTGATCGCCGAGTCGATCGTTCGGGCCGCGCTGCTCGAAGATCTCGGCCGCGGCGGCGATCTGACAACCGATGCGATCGTCGATCCGCAGCGGCGCGCGACGGCGCGAATCGTCGCGCGGCGCTCCGGAATCGTTGCGGGCCTGCCGTTTGCGACGTTGGCTTTTCGTTTGCTCGACGAAAACGTGGCGATCGCGGCGCAGACCGGCGAAGGCGAGCGCGTCGAGGCAGGCGGCAGCGTCGCCGAGATCGACGGCCGCGCGCGCGCCATTCTCACCGGCGAGCGGACCGCGTTGAACATTTTGAGCAGACTCTCCGGAATCGCCACCGCTACGCGAAAGCTCGTCGATCTCGTCGCCGGCACGCACGCGAAAATTGCCGATACGCGTAAAACGACGCCCGGCCTGCGTGCCCTCGAGAGATACGCCGTCGCTTGCGGCGGCGGCATGAATCACCGCTTCGGGCTCGACGATGCAATCCTGATCAAAGACAATCATCTGGCGCTAGCCGGTTCGGTTCGCGCCGCAATCGCGGCAACGCGCGCGCGCGCCGGCCACACGATCAAGATCGAAGTTGAAGTCGAAAACGTCGCGCAGCTCCGCGAAGCGCTCGAACAGCCCATCGATGCGGTTCTGCTCGACAACATGACGCCGGCGCAACTGGTAGAAGCCGTGCGGATCGTCGACGGGCGGGTCGTCACCGAAGCCAGCGGCGGCGTTACCGAGCATAACGTAGCGGAGATCGCGCGTACCGGCGTGGACGTGATCAGCATCGGCGCACTCACTCACAGCGCCCCAGCGATGGATTTTAGCCTGGAAGTGGACGTACGCTAGCGATACGAAATCAGCGCGAAGGCGACGACCGCGCCGACCGCGACGACGAAGAGCGAGATCAAATAGCCGGCAAGCCCCGATAGCGTCGAGATACGGCCCTCGCGTAGGGAGCGATCGGTACGCGCATAGCGCCAGGCGCCCAGGATCGCGACGAAAATGCCGAAGGCCGCCATGGCGGTGCCGAATGTCGCGGAACTTCCCGGCTCTTCGTGCGAGGAATGGACCAGCGTCGAAAACTCGCGCGCGAAGAGCGAAAAACGCGCGATGACGAAGCCGAAAGCAATGAAGGCAAGCGCCGTACGGATGTACGCCAAGTACGTTCGTTCGTTGGCGAGCGTGTCGGTGGCGCGAATCGGCTCCGGCATGACCCTTCGACGCTTCAGCGAATCTTGCTCGAACCATGTCTGAAAGAATCGCCGACGTCCCGGCCGAGCCGCGGACGGCTAGCCACGACTTCGAGCCCCCCACCGCGCTCGTCGAATTCATGACGGGCGACTGGATCGATCGTCCGGTCGAACGCGCCGTCCATCCGGAATCGAATCGATTCGCGCAACGGCGCGAGGCTTTGAGCAAGGCCTACCCCGGGACGTATCTCGTGATTCCTGCGGGCCGCGAACGCGTACGCGCCAACGATACGAACTTCCGATTCCGTCCGGCCTCCGATTTCGCATATCTCATCGGCGGCGGCGAACCAGGGGCGCTGCTCGTCCTCGAGCCCGAGGGCGCCGCACATCGCAGCCTGCTCTTCGTTCCGGCGCACAACCGCGGTACGCGTGAATTCTTCACCGATCGCGTCTACGGCGAACTCTGGGTCGGCCGGCATCGCGGCGTGGAGGAGAGCCAAGCCTACTACGGCGTCAACGAGTGCCGGGCGATGCAAGCGATACCGGAGTATCTCGAACATCTCGGCGCGGCAAAATATCCGGTACGCGTGCTGCGCGGCCACGATGACGAAGTCGACCGGCAGTTCGAAATCCGCGATTCCGATGCGGAGCTCGCGACGTACCTCTCGGAGGCACGTCTCGTCAAGGACGATTACGAGTTGAAAGAGCTGCGCAAAGCCTGCGCGATCTCCAAGCGCGCCTTCGCAGACGCGATCCGCGCGATGCGCTCGGCTACGAGCGAGCGCGCGATCGAGGCGGCATTTTGGGGCCGCGCGCGCACCGACGCGAACGACGTCGGCTACCTTACGATTGCTGCTGCGGCGCAGCATGCCTGCACGCTGCATTGGACGCGCAACGACGGCGCTATGCGCGCAGGCGATCTGTTATTGTTGGACGCCGGCGTCGAGTGCGACTCGCTCTATACCGCCGACATCACGCGCACGCTTCCCGTGTCGGGGCGTTACACGGGCGAGCAGCGCGTGGTTTACGATCTCGTCTGGGAGGCGCAGCGCGCGGGAATTGAAGCGGCCGTCGCCGGGAACGATTTTCTCGAACCGCACCGTCAGGCGGTTCGCGTATTGGCGCAAGGCCTGATCGATCTTGGAATTCTCAAAACCTCGCTCGACGAGGCACTCGATCCCGAGCGGCTCTACCATCGGCGGTACACGCTCCATGGCGTTAGCCACATGCTCGGGCTGGACGTCCACGACTGTGCCGAGGCGCGAAGCAGCGAATACCGGCACGGCAAACTGCGCGAAGGCACGGTGCTCACGGTCGAACCGGGCTGTTACTTTCAGCCCGACGACGCCACCGTCCCAGAACGTTTCCGCGGCATCGGCGTGCGCATCGAAGATGACATCGCCGTAACCGGCGCGGGGCCCGAGAATCTCTCCGCAAGCCTGCCGTCGCGCGCGGACGACGTCGAAGCGTGGATTGCCGCACTATGGGAAGGCGACGACGATTAGGAACCTCTAGGACGTCGGCATGACCGACGTGCCGGGCTGCGCCGGTGGAGGCATCGTCGGTGAAACGGATCCTCCCTGCAGCGCCGCGAGCTGGTCTTCGATCGGCCAGCGGCCGAAGGCCAGGATGAGCACGCAGATTAGCGGACCGATTCCGGGGATCAGGTTGAGCAGCGAAAGCGCGCCGTTATACCCGGCCTTGGCGAAGATACGCCAGTAGATCCAGAGCGAAAACGCCACCACCGCACAGATGACGATGATGTAAATGAAGGCAAGTGCCGCAAAGGCGCTTGCGGTGGCAGCCGAAGTCCGGTCCATTCTCGAAGAAGCCTCCGTAAGCAACGAGGAGCTTATAAGCTTCTTCGCCCCTGCCGCGTCGCATCATCTCGCGCCGACCGGCGCGTTTAGTGAACCGTTCAACCGCGGGGAGGTGAGCCCCATCCTGATTGCACGTATTTGCCGTCAACGACGATCGCGGGAACGGTCGGATCCCCGTTGGTGTAGGCGAACATGCGCTCCCGAGCCCGGCGATCGTTCTGCGCGTCGTGCGTCACATACGGCGTGCCGCTCGCGTCGTAGTAGGCCATCGCGCTGCGACAGTAGGGACAGGTCGGTGAAATGTAGAGCTCGAGCTTTGCTCCCGGAGGTAGATGCTCGACGTCGAAGCTCCGCGCCATGCCGTTGGTCTTCGTACCCACGCCGCTGGGGAACCTGCGCGACGTAACGCTGCGCGCCTTGGACGTTCTGCGTGACGCACAATTGATCGTCGCCGAAGATACGCGCGTTGCGCGCAAGCTGCTTCACGCGCTGGACTTACCCGGACGTGAGATCTGGAGCTATCGCGAACAGAACGCGAAGGGCGCCACGACGGCAATCGTCGAGCGCGCGCGCGACACGCTCGTGGCCGTAACGACCGACGCCGGCATGCCCGGCATCTCCGATCC
>DASXGO010000008.1:0-4627 GCA_036489055.1 Candidatus Cybelea sp.
CGAAACAACAGACCTCGGGAGCAGAACTTCTCTCGACTTGAGGATGCACGCCTTTGCACGCAAGTCATCTGACAGTACAGCCAGCTCTTTAAGGTCCACGCGCTCCGCCTAGTTCGCGATCGCGCGGCTTTGCAGCATCGCGTCCAGCGCGCCGATCGGCGGCTGCGATCCGGCGCACACGGCAACGAGCACTACGGTGCTGGTGCTACCCGATTGGAACCGGCGTTTGGACATTATTTAGCCTCCCAGGCGGGTACGACGATCCAGAATGCCATCATGATCGACGCCGCCGAGAGAACGATTCCAAATATTAGGACCTGTGAAGGTGTTTCCCCATCGAACCCATCCGTCCACAAACGCCTCAGCCCAGCTCCGACACCTGTCTTCGCCGGATCGAGTGTAAAGAGTCCACGCAGGGCGAGCCAAGGGCCCACCAACGTGCACAACAACGCGAGGACGGACCACTCGACCTTCTGGACAAAAGTGAACGTTTCAGGGTAGATGAGATGACCGCCCATCCCTCAATGATACTAGAGATGTAAAGGCACACGCCGCCGACCGTCTACGAGTCCGCGAGCTCGCGCAAGGCCTCCCAGTGCCTCGGATGCGGCACTCTCGCGCCAGCCCGGATGCGCGAGCACGCCGCGAGCGATAGCCCTGTCGCGGCCGCGATTTCGGCGAGCGTAAAGGCGTCGAGCTTCGGTGCGATCTCGCGCTTGAACCACGCCTCGTCGCGTTGACCAGGGTGCTCGCGCGCCCAGCGCCGATTGCGGCGATGGCGTTCGCTGATCGCCTCTCCTCGCGCGCGATTTACGGCTACGCTGCGGCGCGGATCGTTGCCCGCCGCGGCTTGCGCCGCGAGCGCTTTGCGAGCCGCGGCGATCGCGCGCAGGCCGTGCTCACGTCGCGCCTTGGGCATGCACGCATCGCAATGCCGGCGCCTGCGCTTGAGCACCGGCTCACCGCACATAGCGCACGCGATCGGCGCGGCTGGGCGCGCTTCGACGGTAGGCGCGCGCCATTTGCGCGTTGCATACGGTCGCGGCTGCGAGGTCTTGCGAGGCGTTGCGAGCAGCGATGACTTGCGCGGTCCGGGTTTATTGCGTCCCTTATCGCACGCATTCGTCGCTCGGATGCGAGGCGCTACGCCTGCATTCACGAGCACTTCGCGGAACGTTTGCGCGAGGCTTGCCGCGATCGGCCGCAGGCATTCGCGCCAATGCGGCAGCGTGAGTGCAAGCTCATGTGTCAGCGGTGCTGCGATCCTGCAAATACCGTTCGGCAGTTCTCCGAAGTCGCGCGCGGTAAATGCGCGATCTTCCAGCAAGTCGAGCAGAAAGGCATCCACGTCCGCTCGCACCGGCTCCATCGCGTCGAGTGCGAGCGAATCGCGGTTGCGCTGATCGGCATGCAGTACGCCGAGCGTCGGATCGAGGCCGTGTGCGAGGACTGCGAGGCGCGCCTCCGACTCCACGCAAGCAAAGAGGTAGTTCCGCATGGCGTTAATCGGCGAGGTCGCCGCGCGAGGAGCGCCGGTTAGCAGCGATGCGCGTGAATCGGCTCGCAGCCATCGCGCCGGAATGCGAGCAGCGTCGCGATCCCGGAAGCGAATGCGTACGTCGCGCCACGCTGCAAAATACTGCGCGGCTGCGGTGGCCTCGATCACGCGCACGCGCTCGATCGAGTCGGCCACGTCGATCGCGGCTCGCAGCTTGTCGTGCTCGGTTAGATCGGCACCAAGCCGAACGAGTATCCGGCGCTGGCCGTCGAGCTTGCCAGCGATCAAATCGCACGCGATCGCGAGGTCCAAGCCGTTCGTTACCGCGAGCGCCTGCGCGCGGCGGATCGGATGGCCGTCGTAACCGAACGGCACGGAGTGCGCGAGCACCGCTCCGTCGCGGCCAAGCTGCACAAATGCGGCGCCGATCGCTCGCAGCCACGCGAGCGCCTCAAGCGTAACGTGGCCCTCCTTGCCGATTAGCACGAGGCGTTCGAGACCGCAGCCCGCGCGATCGAGCACGAGCTCGCGGCGCTGCCTGCCGATCCCGTCCTCGACGCGCAGCTTGCCGTAGAGCACGCGCAGCGCAATGCCGTAGCCGTCCACGACCAAAACGCCGGCGCGGACTTGCAGCGAGGGATATAAGGGCGTAAAGTTCTGCTTTAGCATCGGGAGCTGAACCCTCCGGGTGCGACGCCTCCGGTCCGCTCAGACGGGCCGGGGGCATCTTTAGTGTTAACCCTTTGTCATACGCAAATCATCGATCGAAAGCGGATCAGCGCGTTGCCAATTCCAAATGTTCTCGTCGATCATGTTGTTTTTCACCGGCTCACCGACGTAGCCGCCTTGGGAATATAGCGCCAGCCGCGCATACTCGGCGTATCCTAGGCACATCATGTCGCACCAACTTTGCACATGCTCGGAAACGAGCGCGAGTCGCGTATGGTGCGAGGTATATCGTCGTGGCAAGATGCGAGCCGCTTCTTTGAACGGCTTTCTTAATAATGCTGCACTTGGCGCGCCCCGCGCGAGCTGCGCCTGCGGCAGGAACCGAGGCGCTATGGCGGTCAGCAGTATGATGGGTTGCTTCACTTCGGGGCGCAACCGATCTCCACGGCGCAAAAATAACCCAATCATTAAGAGGAACGCACAGGCCATCGGCAGTGGGAGCGCCACGATGCCCATGCGGCCGGCTGAGTTGTAAATCGTTGCTTGGTGGTAGCGGAGCGCGTATTGCGGAGGTACCCCGCTAAGGTCTACGCGCCCGGGCCCCCAATGCTCGCTGCCGAACGCGGCTCCGCGATGCGGATCGAGGTCCACGCCATCTTCGCGCATCCATGACCAGCCCAGCCGATACAAGCTAATGAAATCGTCGAAAACGGCGTCGTAATACTTCGCTTGCCAAAGCAGGTCGATCGGCGACAAACCGACCGCCAGGCATAGTCGCCGCAGCACGTCTGGGCCGGGGATGATCCGGTGTTTCAAGTACGCGCCCACGCGCGACGCGCTCGCTTGACCGATGCGGCGGGCCACTTCCCGCAGCGACAAGCGGCGGGCGTCGATCTCCTGGGCGATTCGGTCGATCACGCCCCACATTTCGATGCTGGCCCGACTGCGCGTGACCGGCTTTTTGCGATCTTTGCGGTCGCGTTTTGGCGGATACATTTTCAATCTTTTAGTTCAAAACTGACCCGCTAGAACCTTCAGATTCTCAATGATATAAGGCTTATAATCAAATCTGGAGGCAGATACATGTTTACGATGTTAGAGGCCTATCGCCGGGCAAGAGGCTGGTCCCAGGCGGCCTTAGCCGAGTTCCTTGGCCCGGGCTTCACGGCGAGCTCAATCTCGATGATGGAGGCGCAGAGGCTCAAACCTAGCCGGCGCCAGGAGCACCGGCTCCGAGAGGTGTTCGGGGACCAAGCCGAGTCAATGCTTCGGCCAATCGACCCGGCGAAAATGGGCGCGCACCCAGGAGACGCGACGTGAACGCCCGCGAGCGTATCGCGGAACTATTAGAGGATGAAACGCGCTCGTTTCGTTCGATCGGGCGCGAGCTCGGCGTCAGCGACTGGCTGGTCCGCAAGACAGCGCGCGAGCTCAACGACGATCGTCGCCCCATGCGGCAGCGTCGCTCTCGATCGCAAGAACCGCCTTCGGCAGAGGTCTCGCCGCTAGTCAGCTGGCTTGTCTTCGGCGGTTTTCTCGCTGTGCTCGCACTTGCGATTTGGGCCGGCGCGCGCTCGAAGCCGCCTCTCGATTCCACCGACTTTCCATATGGTTTCTATCCCAATCCATACACTGAAAGGACAGACGATGAAACGCAGTTCACCCAATAAACCTAAATCCACGCGTGGAAACGGCGACGTCTCGGAGACTTCCGGGAATTTCTCCTTCGGCTCCGGGCACGCGTTCGCGGAAAATGCAGAGTATGCGGACAAGGATATCGTGTTCGACGTGCTCGGGATCGCGCGCGAAACGGGTCGCGGCTTTGAGGGAAGGGACCGGTGGGCGCTGACCGTCAAATCGGCCGAGCGTGAGTGCGAGATTCTCACGCTTGGCTGTAATCCCAAGCGCGATGCGGAGCTCGCAAAAGCGCAGGCGCACCTCGAAGCCGGAGGCACCATCACCAACAAACGGTTGCGTCTTTCGGGCGGTGCGTATTACCTCGCGGATGCCGACAGCTAACGGTTAAGGGCCGAGACCTGCCAATCTCGGCCCTTCCTTAGTACTACGCTATGCCAAAGATACCAAAGCGCCGCCAGGCCGGTCAACGCGCGCGTCTGCCCAAGACGCTCGCGGATTTCGATCGCATGCCGCGACGTTCGCAAGCGACATTCCAGAACGTCACGCACGTTCTCACCCGCATGCGCGAGGGGGTCTCTCTCAAGAGCGCAGCGGCCGAGTACGGCGTCGATCCTCGCAGCGTTGTGCGCATCGGCAAATCGGGGCTGCGTAAGACCGCGAGCGGACGGTACGCTGCGAAGGCCAGCGATCCGCTTCTGCGCGTCCTCAACGTACCAGTACTCGGCGGCCGCATCGAGGTCGGCGTGCCGGGGTCTCGCAAGGCTTCTACGGTCTCCGATCGCTCGAACGCGCAGCGATACTTCGTTAATACCGGCGACGTCT
>DASXGO010000013.1:0-5805 GCA_036489055.1 Candidatus Cybelea sp.
TTCTTAGACGACTATAAACTGCCGATGCCCTTCATGAGGATGAGCACGCCAAAGGCGAATAAGATGACGGTACTCACGGTCGCGTAGTTTCTTTCCAACCATTGCTTTGAAGCGAGTAATGCAGACGCGACCGACTTACCCGCGATGAGATAAAGGTCGACCGGCAGGATAACGAGACCAGATGCGATCGCCGTGAAGCTCAGCACGTCGTAGGCGTCTTTAGCGGGGGGCTGACTCGCGGCACCGATCGTCAGTCCCGCACCGATCAAAAACACCGGTGACGAAACGATCGAAACCAAGAATCCCAGGCCGAACGCCTTGGCTGGCGATGCCGTCTCAAGTGCGGTCATCCAGCCTGGCAGAGGTTGGGGTTTATGGCGGACGCTCCATCTTTGGATGGCTAGTAGCAGCAACGCAATGCCTAGCGGGATGACGGCCCACGGCAACCAACGGGGCGTCGATTCGATGTTCGTAATAAATACGGAAATCAGAACGAAAATCTCCGTGGCGAACGCGATTGCGCAACACCATCCAACGGCATATGCTATGGAGGACTGGCGCGGGCGAGGCCCGAGCAACATGAACAAGACGGGGATGACGGGAAGCGGCTGCAGCAATATGCCCAAAGCGTAAGGAAGCGTCTGGCCGACCATGGGAGGTCTTTCGCACGAGAGGCGCGTTGTTCCCCGGCGAGCCGCGCTCTAGTGTAACACCATTTCCCATACGGTACCCTGGTTTGGCCCTCTGGTTGCGATTTCACCATTGCTAGTGCCATAAAGGGCGGCGTTGTTGCCGAAGACCGGCGTCGTATTCGGACGAAAACTATTAGTGTGACCGAAATGATAGATAACTCCGTACTTATAGCCTGATCTCGATGGAACCAACTTAAAAATGGTACCGCCGCCGTAGCCATTTTTAAAGCGCAGACTCGTAAGATGCTCGCACGCCGGGGTTGATCCAAGCCACGGCGAACGTCCTTGGCCCGTCGGTCCGTGCCCGGCTCATGGAGACTCGAATATGAGATACGTAGTTCACCGCACGCTTAGCCTCACTGTCTTCGCTGTTTTCGTCACAGGGTGCGGAGGATCGCAGCTGCCGGTTGGCACGCCGGGCGCAGCGCCGCAAATGTCGGGCGCCGGAGACGACGTCGCCGCGAGCATGTCGTCGAAGATCTACGTAGCGAATGCATCGTATCCGGCTGGAAGCGTGACTGTGTACGCCAAAAACGCCGACGGGAACGCCGCACCCGTCCAGACGATCAGCGGCTCGAACACGGGGTTGGTGCAGCCGGAGGGGATCGCGGTAGACGACGCCGGCAAGATATACGTTTCGGATATCTTCGGCTCACGCCCCAAATTCGATGACGGCCCCAGCCAGCAAGGCGTCGTGTTCGTCTTCGCCGCCAAGGCCAACGGCAACGTGAAGCCGATCGCGACGATCCATGATGGGCTGAACTATCCGAATGGCATCGCTTTTGACCGCACCGGCAACCTTTACGTTGCGAACTTTCAAGGATGCGACATCACCGTGTATGCCGCGAAAACCTATCAGTTGATTCGGACGATCACCAGCAGCGGATCTATTGGCCTTTGCTACGTGGACGGCGTCGCATTGGACGGCGCAGGCAACACGTACGTTGTGGATACGAGCTACACCGACGACGACGTCAGTAGCGCCCCAGCCGGCTTTATCCTCGTCTTTGGTCCGGGCGCGAATGGCAGAGTCTTACCGATCCAAGTGATTGGCGGTCCGCGGACGCGGCTGACCGATCCTAACGGCATTGCGGTCAATTCGCGTGGCGAGATTTACGTTACCAACTTTGCTAACAAGTTTCCCTATCCAGAGATTCTCGTTTTTGCCCCGGGAGCAAATGGCAACGTCAAACCGGTAAGGACCATTAGGGGATCGATGACTCAGCTCTGGGGCACTGGAATCGGTCTCAATCGGCATGGAACGGTCTTCATTGCAAACGATCCGTTTTCGGCACCCTATAGCGTCACCGCGTACCGCTCTCACGCTCGGGGCGACGCCCCACCCATACGAGAGATCAGTGGCAACAACACCGGGCTAGACATGCCCTCCGCTGTCGCCATCGGCCCGTAGCCGGCTATGAGTACCCTAGCTCGCTACGGCTTATCATCGGCACGGGTGCGCTATTCACTGGCTGCGGCGATCGATGAGAGTGCGGCCATTTAGGCGACTCGAATTCTGGTTCGATTTTGCGAGCACGTATTCGTACGTCGCGGCAATGAGGATCCAAGGACTGTGCGAGCAGCGAGAAGTAGATCTCGTGTGGAGGCCCTTCGCGCTCGGGCCGATTTTCCAAATGCAAGGGTGGGATGACTCGCCATTCAACCTCAATGTGCGGCGTGGAGCCTACATGTGGCGCGATATGGAACGGCTCACGAAGAAGGCAAACCTGCTCTGGCGTAAGCCATCCGTATTTCCGAGAAACTCGATCGTCGCAGCTCGCATTGCTTGCGCGGCCGACTCCGAAATTTGGTGCGGCGACTTCGTCAGACGCGTGTTCGTTGGCAACTTCGGCGACGATTTGGACATCGGCGACCCCGCGATACTCCGGGCACTACTCGATGAAGTCGCTGCACCGGAGGACTTCCTAGAAAAAGCAACCTCTCGCGAATATCGAGGGTGCCTTCGACGGAATACCGAGATCGCGATCGATCTTGGCATATTTGGAGCGCCCAATTGCGTCGTCAATGGCGAGCTTTTCTGGGGTGAAGAGGCGCTGGAGGACGCACTCGACTGGGCGGTCGGGGCGAAGCAGCTTTAGCCCCCCGTATATAACAACAGCTGAAAGACAACGCCCGCACCATTGTAGCCGCCAAACGTCGTCGCGCCGTAAAGCCTGTTTTCGCTCGGCGATTTCAGCACGTTTGAGCACGGGCACGCGCCACGAACGCCGCCGCCTCCTTCAGCCCTTTTGGCTAGCGGACGACAGAATCGAAGCGTCACGCCTACGCTGCTGGTGACGCGCCTAGCGCGATGCGACCTTATTGCTAATCGGTTCGCCGATCGGCATTCGGAAAAGTTTGTTGCCCGTCGGCGTGACGATGCGCGATGCGTGCTCTTGTAGCCTTCGAAATTGGATCCATCAACACGTTAACTAAGATGATCGCCGTCGTTACTGCGGCCGCCTCTCGAAAGAGGCCGACTCCGGCGAGGGCGCCTACTGCGGCCGTAGCCCAAATTGTCGCGGCGCTATTGATACCGGATACCGTCGCCCCCTGACGAAATATCACTCCGCCCGCGAGAAACCCAATGCCAGTTATAATGTAGGGAATGGAGTGCTCACCGGTAGCGACGCCGACCCCAGCGAAACTTGCGGCTCCCGCGGCCACCAGCCCATTAGTATGCAGACCGCCCGCGCGACCGCGATATTCACGCTCGTATCCAACGGCCAAGCCTAAGAGCGTCGCCGCGATCAACCGAGCCAAAAACCATGCAAACGGATAAGGAAACATTGACGTGACCCCGCGATCTCCGGGGATGTTAGGCAGCTAAGCCCTCATTTCAGCTTGCCGGAACCTATTCACCTGGCGCGGCGGCCGAGCCGCTGCTGCATGCTGATAATATCGCGAGCGCGGCCAGAGCGCCGGCGTATTTCAGCGAACCAGGCGTATTCATTAACGTTGCTCCTTCTAAGTAGACGCGAACGGGGCTGAAGATGTTCGTGAGCCGTCGCTCAGTCCCGGCGGAGTAAGCGTCTACGACTCCAGGAGTTTTCGCAAGGCTTCCCAATGCTACATCGACGGGAGGGATGGTATGCGTTCGAAAACAAGCATCAAACGCGGTCGATTCCTTGAGACAAGCGCGGCAGCGATCGGCGCCGCCGCGGCGAGCTACTCCTTTGCATCGGCGCAAACGGAAGTGGCTGCGACGAGCGGCGCGGGAAAGCCGAGCGTAGTTTTCTGCCATGGTCTTTGGGCCGACGGGTCGTGCTTTACCAAAGTAATGGGGCCTTTGCAAGCGCAAGGCTACGATTGCATAGCTGCGCAGTACCCGCTCAACACACCCGAAAACGACGTCACTTTTGCCAAGTGGGCAATGGACGTAGTGAAGGCTCCTATCGTGCTTGTTGGACATTCATATGGTGGATCGGTGATCACGGCAGCCGGAACCGACCCGCGCGTGAAAGCCCTCGTTTATATCAACGCGCTTGCTCCAGATACTTCTGCCGGCGAGACATCGCAGAGCATACAGCAGAAGTTCCCCGCTACCGAAGTGCTCAAGCACATCAAAGTCGTCGATGGACGTATCTGGCTGACCAAAGAGGGCCTACCGTATTTTTGCGGCGATCTCTCGGCGACTGAGCAGCAGCTCGTGTGGGCGACTCAGGGAGCGCCGGCTGCCAACATCTTTGCGCACGATGCGCCCGGCGTTGCGTGGAAGACTAAACCGAGTTGGTACATTGTCGGAACGAAGGATCACACCGTCAACCCGGATCTTGAACGGTTTCTTGCGAAACGCATGAAAGCCAAGACGACCGAACTAGATTCGAGTCACGTGCCGATGCTCTCGCAACCAGACCGCGTGGTCGAGGTAATCCTCAGCGCTGCGCGGGCGGTGTAGAAGATGCGGCCTCGCGATCGCGGCGGGTGGCCGGGCTAAGGCAGTGTAGCAAGCGTTTACCAGTCCGCGAGCTCGCGCCTGAACCACGCCACATCGCATGAGCCTGGATGCCGGCGCGCCATGGTTCGTTTTGTTACATGAAGCTCAGGGTAGAATCCGCCGGAAAGCGAGGGCTCATGTACGATCAAGACGATGCATTCGAATCCGAAATATATTACGACCGCGAGCCGGCTAGCGCGGCAGTCGACCGGCTTCACGCACTTGGCTATGGCCGCGATGACATCAGCGTGATGATGGATGATAAGACGCGAGAGAAGGCTTTTTCTGCGGTCGTGAATGCCAAAGGCAGCGAAGGAGTTGCTGCCGGTGCGACCATTGGCGGCGTTCTGGGCGCGATTGTTGCCGGCCTTACGGCGACCGGCAGCGTGGCTGCAATCGCGGGCACGGGTGGCATCGCTACGCCACTGGTTGTAGGCCCTTTAGCAGCGGCGTTAGCTGGACTGGGGGTTGGAGCCGCAGGCGGCGGTCTCGTTGGCGGACTCGTCGGCGTCGGAATAGGTGAAAAACGGGCTAAAGATTACGAGAAAGGCTTGCGCGACGGGGGGATCCTCGTCGCCGTTCGACCGAAAGCGAAAGAGCACAGGGCCAAAGTCCGCAAGGCCCTCGGTTACGGCGACTCCGTTACCGACAACGACGTCGACTATGCAGGCGACGTGCCGACCGAGACGCGTCTCTAACGTTCTGATCGGAGGGAGAAATAGCGTGCCTCTGTTAGAAATCGTCGTCGTACTGATCGTGGTCGGAGTACTGATGTGGTTAGTCAACACCTACATACCGATGGCTACGCCCATAAAGTCGCTCTTGAATGCAGTGGTTGTCATTGCTCTTATCGTCTGGCTACTTAAAGCGTTTGGACTTTGGAGTCACATTACGCAGCTTCACACGTAAGCGTGGAGGACGACGGCCGTTCGTAGGAATCACTCAGGCGCCCGCCGTTTAGAGATCGGCGGGCGCTCATGATCGTCGCTAGCTTTTGCTTACGTCGGCTGCGGCTGCGTGTTCGTGGTGGAACTCGAATTGCTTTTCTGTTCAGAACCATTTCCGGGTTGCGTTACCGTTGTCGTGTTTGTTGTTGATGTCATGTTCCAGGGATGCCAGTAGAAAAGAACCGCCAACACAGCCGCGACAACAATCGCCACAATCGTGACAGCAGCT
>DASXGO010000046.1:0-4549 GCA_036489055.1 Candidatus Cybelea sp.
CAAACCGCGGCGCGCACGGCATCGGGAAGCACCCTCCAGATCGTCGCGCTGTCGCTGTAGCCGTGGATGTATTCGTCGAACGCGACGAGCCCGTGGCCGGCGATGATATTATAGGCGAAGCGCGCATTATCGCCGTTGCGCAGCGCTTCGTTGCCGAAGAGCGACGGTACGGTGACGGCTACGACCTCGCCGCGGCCGTAGCGGTACCAGATCGCGACGATGCCGGCTTTATTGGCAAGCAGCGGAATGCCGCGCGCCGTTTTGTATGGGAACGTCCATGAGATTGCGCCGCGGACGCCGCGGACGCCGGCTGTAAAAGCGTTCTCCGCAAGCGGTATCGCGCCGGCGCCGCGCGCCGTTTGCAGCGACGTACCGACGCCCGGCGTAACGTCTTGCGATCCGGCGAACTCTTCGTCGAGCGCGACGAGCCGGCCGCCGTCCACGACGAAGCGGCGCAGCTCATCGGTATCGCGGCGGTCGAGCGGCTTGGCGCCGGGATCGTGCTCGTAGCCGGTGATGACGAGCGTCCGTACGGACGGATCGAGCGCCGCGACGACCCGCTCGAAACGCGTCACCGGAACGCCGGCGGCGTGCAGCACTTCGTACAGCGCGCGATATCCGTTCGGGCCGGTGTCGTAGCTCGAATAGACCGATGGCCGCTGCCGCTGCTCGAGCGCGATATGTTCGTAGCCGAGCAGCACGACGAGCGCGCCGCATATACATACGATGATGAGGTTAAGGTGGCGTGTCATGGGCCGCTTTTGTCGCCCTTCGACAGGCTCAGGGTGACAAAGGCCTGTTGTGCGCTCTTCCACTGGGTTTCCGAGATCGGGCGCTCGGCGTAGGCGCGTTGCACGAAGGGTCCGGCGACGGCATCGAACGGCGCGACCAGCGCGCCGCTACCCGCACGCAGCGCGCGCCGTAAATCTCCAACGGTCGCACTCTTCGTCAGCGCGATGGCGTGGCGCCGGTCGAGCAGCAGCACCATCGCGGTGAAGAGCAAGAGCGCTGCAGTGCCGTAATCGCCGCGCGAGGCGGCGTCGACGGCGTCGTTGTAGAGCACGCGCGGAGACGGCGCTTCGGCGAGCGTTTCAACGTGCGCGGTCGCCGACTGGCGGGCAAATTGCAAATCGCGCAGCAGCCGGATCAGCACGTAAACCAACAGCATCCCGACCGCGACCAACAGCACGTCGCCGATGCTCGCGGCTTGCGCGCTGCCGACGTGGACGTGGCCGAAGAGTGCGCTCCAAAACTGTTGCCAGCGGTCGGCGAGCCAATCCCAAACCCGCAGCCACCACGGCTCGCCCGCCGGCGGAAGCGCCGGCTTTGCGAGTTGGTAGCGGCCCGGTGTGTTCAGCTCGCGCTGCGCGAGGTCGTACAGATTCGGTGCGACGGCGTTCTTCGCTGCGGGCGCAGAGTTGAGTTTGGCGATGCTATGCGTGTGGTTTGCCGAAAGCCAACGCCGGACGAGCGCTTCGCGCCCGATCACGCCGGTTGCGGCGCGGTCAGACGCTCGAGGTGTACCTCGAGATCGTATGCCTCGTTCCGAATGCGCACGTCGAAGTAATAGACGGCGAGCAGTACGATGCCGAACGGCGTGATCACCGCGTTAGGAATCGTTTGAATGAGGTCTTCCACGATCGTAAGGTGCAGTACGCCGAAGAGCAGTGCCGCCAGGCTGAACATGCTCGATGCGCCCAGGACGATCACGCCCGCGGCAATTGCGAAAAGTACGGCGCGCCAAAACTCGACACGGTTGAAGATCCGCGTAAACCCGAGATTGAGCGATTCGGCGACGCCGCGCTCTTCGATCACGGCCGCGTACATAGCAAACTCGAGTGCGAGCGCGATCGGCGCGAGCGAGATCAGCATGACGGCAAGGCCTACGAGGATGCCGATGGTGCCGAGCAGCACACCGAGCACCGGTACCGCGGTCGCAATCGCGACGACACCGAACGCACCGAGGACGAGAACGACGACCGTGGCAACGTACCAGCCGAGCAAGATCACCAACTCCATGCCGATCACACCGAGGATCTGCTTCCAGCGGCGAAGCACCGCTTCGTAGCACGCCCGAAACTCGACCGGCCGGCCGCGATAGACGCGCGCGACGCCGACCGCCACCGCATTCATGACGAACGGCGCGATGCAGTAGGAAATAAGCAGCGCCACGACCAGCGCAATCACTGATTGCTTTGAATCGAATACGGTCGGGATGCGTGACGGGGTAGATCCGGGGTGTTCGAAGATCCAAACCATGGCATCGAACTCCGGCTGCGACGCCAGGTCGATCACGTATTGCGAGATCGCGAGCGGCACGATCATGACCATCACGATCGCGACGAACGCGATGAAATTTTTGATGTAGAGCGTTACGGCTCGGTCGAAGATTCCACCGAAGCCGAGGGGACGAAGCTCCATTTACGAGCGCCTTCTTGCTTGAATGGCCGTGTCCCCCTTCGCCCCTCGACTCCGCTCGGGGTGACAAATCTTAGGTCGACGCGGATAGTAGCGCTTCGGCGCGATTGCGGACATCCGCCGGAAACGGGACCGCCCGCCGAGTGTCGCGGCTGATGTGCACTGCAGTGAGTTCGCAAACCGCGCACACCTCATCGCGTTCGGCGTTACGCATTTCGTGCACGAAGACGATCTTGCGATCCGCGATGCTGACGAAGTGCGAGCGAATTTCGATCAAATCGCCGGCGTACAGCTCGCGCTTGTACGTGATGTTTTGCTGCACGCCTGCCATGCCGTTACGCGATTCCGCAATGTAACGCGGCGTGATGCCGATCGTGGCCATCAGATGCCACGTCGCTTCGTCGAACTTGCCGACGTACCACATGACGTTCATGTGGCCCATGTGATCGCACTGCGAAGGATAAACCGTGCCGCGGTACGTGACGAACGCTTCCAACAATTCGCCACGTACCGCAGCGTAGCGCGATATCCTTTCGCTATTGCTTGACGATGAAATTCGGCCCGTTCAGGCCGGTTTTCGAACCCTGGATTACGCGCACGGGCGTGGCATTGCCGGTGGCGTTGCTTGCGTAGACCTTGATCGCTTTGTTGCTGAAATCCGCGACGTAGATCTCATTGGACTTGTCGGCCATCACGCCGTCGGCCTCGTTGAAGCCGGTGATGTGCTGCAGCGGCGAGGCGTTACCGGTCGCCCCGCTAGCGAAGACGAGCACGCCGGACGACTCGTCGGCAACGAGCAGCCGGCCGTTGCCGTCGAATCCGAGCGCGAACGGGTGCGAGAGGCCGGTGTTGCTGCCGGAGATCACGCCAACCGGCGAGGCATTGCCGCTCGCGCCCTTGGCGTAGATCGTAATCGACTGACCGAAGGAGTTCGCAACGAAGAGCCGGCCGTTGGAGTCCGTGGCCATGCCCGTCGGCGAGTCGAGCTGCGTGTTGCCGCCGCCGATCGTGTCGATCGGCGCAACGTTGCCTTTCGCGTTCGGCGCGTATTCGGTAACGTCGTTATTGGAGTAGCTGCTGACCCACAGGTCGCCGGACTTGTCGATCAGGAGTCCTTCGGTCGGGCCGAGATTCGACTGCGATCCGCCGATGACTCGGCTGGGCGCAGCGTCGCCGTGCGCGTTCGAAGCGAACACTGCAACCTGCGTGCCGCCGTCGTCGGCCGCGTAGATATTGCGATTGGAGTCGATCGCGAGCGAGTCGGGGTTGTAGAGCGTCGTGGCCGAACCGGCGATATGCACGGCCGGCTTGACGTTGCCGTACGCGTCGAAGTGGAAGGCAAGAAGACCGCCGACGTGGCCCTTGCCGCCGTCACGGTTTGCCGTAAACATCAGTGGGCTGCCCAGCGGCGATGCGTCCGCACCCGCCTTTCCGGGCGCGGCGTCTGCCTGACTGGGCATCACGGCAGCCGGAGCCGCACTGTTAGGAACGAACGCAGTGGTGGTCTGTTGACCCGAACAGGCCGCGAGGCCGGCGAGGGCCAGAGCCGGCAGCGCGCGCCGGCCGATCGATACGGATAACATTTGAACTTCTCCTTAAATACGTCAGCTTTGAGGGCGCCATCGTATCGAAGGAGCCGTACGGGAGCGCACGGACCCGGTGAATCGGCTCTGGAGAGGCGGTTGCCGGGGGCGCGAAAACACGAGAGCGGCGGCCCGAAGGCTCGCCGCTCTCGCAGAAGTGTGCGTCGAAGTTATCGACGCTTAGCTAGCGATACGATTGTTGCGATGCGAAACAATCGCGGCAATAAACCGGCCGGCCCGTCCGCGGCTCGAACGGTACCTCGGCTACGTTGCCGCACTGGCTGCACGTCGCCTGGAACATTTCGCGCGCTCGGCCGCCGGTGCGGCTTCCGCCTCCTCCGGCTCGGTGCGCGGCCCGGCAGTCATCGCAGCGGCCGGGCTTGTTGGTAAAGCCCTTCTGGGCAAAAAACGCCTGCTGGCCGGCGGTGAACGTAAACGGGCGCCCGCAGTCGCGGCAGGTCAGGGTTTCATCGGTGTACACTAAAAAAGATCTCCTAAATTTCTAATTTTTAACGTGATTGCTCGGACGCTTGTGAGGTCCGACGCGC
>DASXGO010000273.1:0-5073 GCA_036489055.1 Candidatus Cybelea sp.
GTCAATCCACTTCGCGAGCAGCGCGAATGGTTCGTTCACGGATACCGGCCGAGTCCGAAGCCGGCTAAGAACGCGACCAGCATACCCACCGCGCCGCCCACCGCAAAGCCGAAAGAAGCATCCACCGGTTTGCGCGTTAGCGACGTTATTCGTCCGAGCCGCGTCAGCGCGTCGCGCAACTGGGTTGCATTCTCGGCGCGCGCATAGGCGCCGCCGCTCGCGTCGGCATACGCGCGCAGCGCGCCTTCGTCGATCGTTGCTTCTTCGTTCGTGCCCGGAATAAGGCCGCCGTTAGGGGTGCCGATCCCGACGGTATAGACGGGCACGTGATGCGCTCCGAGCCACTGCGCGATCTCCATCGGATCGGTGCCCGAATTGTTGACGCCATCGGTGATAAGGATCACGACGCGATGTCCCGTCGCCGGCAGCAGCTGGGCGGCTTGCTTGAGCGCATCGCCGATCGCAGTTGCGCCGTCGGGAAGCGGTACGCTGTCGAGCGCCGCGATGACGGCCTGATGATCGGCGTTGAGCGGCGCGACGACGCCGGCAGCACCCGCGAAGGAGATAATGCCGATCTTCGTTCCTTGCGGGCTCTCCTCGATGAATGCGCGCGCCGCCGCCTTCGCAGCCTGAGCGCGCGTCGGAAAGACGTCGGTCGATGACATCGATCCGGAGGTATCGATGCAGATGAAAACCGAGCCGTCGCGCACCGGCACCAAAACGGTTAGATGTGGTCCCGAAATGCCGAGAACCAGCGCGCCCAGCGCGACGAGCCAGAACGCTTGCAGCGCGCGCGGAATCCAGCGGCGCGGTTTCGCGGCTTCCAGGAAGAACGCGACGTTCGAATAGGCGAGGTCGCGGGCGGTCATGCGCCGCGCCAACAACTCGTAGAGGAGCGCGAAGGCGACAAGCCCGGCCAGTCCGAGTAGCAGACGCAGCGGATGGTCTAGGCTCATCCGCGTGCCAAGCCGAAGGCGCCCGCGAGCGATGCGGCGCCGTCGGATTCGCGCAAAATCCCGGTTCGCCAGTTGGCGATTTCAAAGCGGCGCACGAGGTCTTCTTCGCGGCGGCGCACGGCTTGGAGAAATGCATCGCGCTCGCGCGGACCGACGTACGCCCGCACGTGTCCGCCTTCCGCACCGCGCAGCCGGACGAAGCCGCCGAGAGGGAGTCCGTCGTACCAGGGATCGCGCGCGACCAGCGCCGTGCAATCGAATCGTGCGCCGAGTTCGGCAAGTTCGCGGTCGAGCGAACTGTCGAGCTCGTACCAATCGCCGACCGCCAAAAGCGCGGTGCCGCGCGGCAGGGCGGCGCGCGCCGTGCGCAGGGCCCGCGCAAGGTCGAAGCGATCGTTGCGTACCGCGGAACGAAGCGCACCGTGCGCGCTGCGCTGCAGCGCGGGCGGCGTCACACCGGTCGCGGTGACGCGAATGCAGCGATCTTCTTCCATCGCAGCGCCGAACCACGCTTCGAGTGCCTCGCTTGCGGCATCGAGCATCGGACGCCGTCGTCCGACCCGCATCGAGGGTGATTCGTCCAGAATCGCGGCGAGGGTGAGCGCGACGTCTTCTAGGACGACGCGGGTCTGAAGCTCCCCCGAGCGCGCGGTTGCCGCCCAATCGATGCGCCGCACGTCGTCGCCTGCGACGTACGCCCGCAGCTCGACGAACTCGTAACCGTCGCCGCGATAGATCGTCGGCGATCCCGCTCCGAGATGGCGCGGACGGCGACGCGCGCGTAAGAGCGCCTCGCGAATGGTCACGGCGCCGGAACGGCCGCGATCACTCCGTCAATGATGCGGTCGGCGGGAATGCCTTCGGCAGCGAGACGATAATTGAATCCGATCCGATGACGTAACGCGTGCGGGGCGATTGCACGGACGTCGTCGGGCAGCGCAAAATCGCGGCCGCCTAGGAACGCGCGTCCGCGAGCCAAGAATGCCAACGCCAGCGTGGCGCGCGGGCTCGCGCCATAGTCGATAAACTCCGAAGGCTCCCGCGTCTTAGCAACGAGCTCCACGATATACTCTTTGAGCTTCTCGTCGATGTGCACCGCATGCGCCTGCGCGCGCCAAGTGCGCACGTCGTCGAGCGTCGCGACGGCGCGCACAGGTTGCGTATCCGCGACGGCAAAGCGGTCGAGAATGCGCAGCTCTTCTTCACGGGTAGGGTAGCCGACGTTAACCTTCATGAGGAAGCGGTCCATTTGCGCGATCGGAAGCGCATACGTTCCCTCGGAATCGAGCGGATTCATCGTCGCCATTACGACGAACGGATCGGGCAACGCATAGGATTGCGGCCCGATCGTGACCTGGCGCTCCTGCATCGCTTCAAGCAGCGCCGATTGCACCTTGGCCGGCGCGCGATTGATTTCGTCGGCGAGCACGACGTTGGCAAAAATCGGGCCCAGCACGGTCGCAAATGCGCTCTCCCGCTGATCGAAGATGCGCGTCCCGACGATATCGCTGGGGAGCAGGTCCGGCGTGAACTGAATCCGTTTGAAGTCGCCCTCGAGTGCCGCCGCCAACGAACGGCACGCAAGCGTCTTTGCAAGCCCGGGTGGACCTTCGAGCAGAACGTGGCCGTTACAGAGCAGTGCCAAGAGCAGCGCCTCGATGACGCGTTCCTGTCCCACGATCGTTTCGGCGAGCGCCGCGCGGAGCGCCGCGGGTTGACGGCCGGCGATCATACCGCAGACTCGACGTAGCGCTCGAGCGCACCGCACGCATCCTCGATTGCGGCGTGCAAGTCTTGTTCGTACGTAAAGGCACTGCGTTCGAGGGCCACGAGCAGCTCGCGCGTCACGCGATTGTGAGCATCGGTTCGTCGCAGCACGTCGCCGAGCGTTTCGCCGTCAGAAGCGCCGACCATCCGCCAAATGGCCGCGCGAACCGCGATCGCAGCCGAACGCGTTCGCTCGGCCCGCAAGACGGCTAGGGCATCTTGTGCGTGCTGTCGCGCCGTGCGGGCTACGACGGGGGGAGGCGGCGGCGACGCGGCAGGTTTGGGCACCGGCGCCTTGCGTCGGCGCGCGAGCAGCACGACGATCGCAGCGATGCAGGCAATACCGACGAGCCAGAGCAGCAGCCATAGCAAAGCGCGCAAGGCCATCAGCAGGCCGGCGCCCACGTTTCGCGCCGCGTTGCTCAGCGCGCGCGAGGGTGCGCCGGCGACGTGCAGCGTGAGCCCGTTGCTGAACCACTGCTTCGGCTTACCGTCGCGTGCGTCGATCGCTTGCAGCGTCGCAGGCGAAATCACGATCGTGCCCGCCGTATGCGCAACGACCGTCACCGTCTCGCGATATTGTGTGCCCTGCGGCGCGGTGGTCGTTTCGCGTTCGTCGCCGAGGAGCTCTAGCGCCGAGAGCACCGGAAGGTCGAGATTCGCGATTTGGCTCGCCCGTTCGCGGACGCGCAACGTCAACATCAAATGAAATGGAACGTCGACGCGCGGTGCCGTCGCGTCGGTGCCCAGGTCGAACGATAGGACCGTCAGCCGCTGCAACGCCTGCGCACCGCCGATTGCCGGAGCACCCGCGAGCAGAACGCCGAGCAGCGCTAGCGCTGCGGGAGCTCGTTGAGCCACTCGGCGAAGAGCCGGCGCGCGTCGAACGGGCCGGGCGAAGCTTCGGGATGAAATTGGACGCCGGCAACGGGCAGACGCCGATGACGAAAACCCTCGTTCGTTCCGTCGTTAAGATTCGTCATCGTCGGCTCGAGATCCGAGGGCAGCGAACCCGCATCGACCGCGTACCCGTGATTGTGCGCCGTAACGAGAACTTCGCACGCTTGCAAATCCATGACCGGCTGATTGCCGCCGCGGTGACCGTACGGAAGTTTGTAAGTTCGGCCGCCGCACGCGAGCGCCAGCAATTGATGCCCGAGGCAGATGCCATAGAGCGGCGTGCGCCCCAAGAGACCGCGTAAGACCTCGATCGTACCGGTCAAATCCGTTGGATCGCCCGGGCCGGGCGAGATGATGATGCCGTCCGGATCGCAGGCGAGCACTTCGGCTTGGCTTGCGTTGTACGGTAGGACCTCAACGCGCGCGCCGAGCTCTTCGAGCTGCCGGATAATCGCGCGTTTCACGCCGCAGTCGATGACCACGACACGTGGCCCTCGCGCCCTTCCGACCGAAAACGGCTCGCGTGTTGCGACGCTGGGAACGAGCGCCTTCGTGCCGGCGTCGCGTACGAAGTCACGCAGCGCGCGTTCGGCATTAGCCAGCGCCTCATCGCCGACTGCCAGCGCCGCCCAAATCGTGCCATGCTCGCGCAGTGCGATTGTGATCGCCCGGGTGTCGGTACCCACGAGCGTTGGAATTTGCTGCGCATCGAGCCACGACGGCAGATCGATCTTCGAGAGATGGTGTGACGGGTGATACGCGATCTGCTTGATCACCGTACCCGCGACGCAGGCTCGTCCGTACTGCGAGGCGCTTCCCGAAATCCCGTAGTTGCCGATCATCGGATAGGTGAACGTAAGAATCTGGCCGGCGTACGACGGATCGGTGAGCGCCTCTTCGTACCCGGTCATTCCGGTATAGAAGACCGCTTCGCCGAGCGCGAGTCCCGTGAAGGGGAGGCCCTCGCCGTCGAAGCGGCTACCGTCGGCGAGAAAGAGCGCTGCGGGTTGCGCGCTCATGCTTGCCAATCGGCGGCGCGATAGCGCAATTCGCCGCCCACGATCGTGGCCAAGGTCTTGCGCGGCAAACGAATCCCGGCAAAAGGCGTGCACTTCCCCTTCGATGCGAACGACGCCGGATCGACGGTCCATGAACGTTCCGCAAAGATCGTGACGTCGGCCGGCTCGCCAATCCCAAGCGTCCCGCCGCGAACCTTCAAAATCCGGGCGGGATTGGTGGCGAGCAACGCGACGAACCGCAGGAGCGGCAAATCGGGGAGCGCCGCCGCGTACGCACCGACCGCAACCTCCAACCCGGAAAAACCCGGCGCAGCACGCTCGAAGTCGCCGCTCTTCTCCTGCTGAGTATGCGGTGCGTGATCGCTCGCAAACGCATCGATCGTGCCGTCACGAACGCCGCGCCGCAGCGCGTCAATATCGTTTTGAGTACG
>DASXGO010000066.1:0-13861 GCA_036489055.1 Candidatus Cybelea sp.
CACTCGCGCTCTCCCGCTGCGCCGAGATTACAGTGGTGTTGCGGAAAGTGCGCGCAACTCGCCGGCCGGCCTTCGTGACCGGCCGAGATCAGAACATCGTACAACACGCTTACCAGCTACCGGAAGCTCCGCCACCTCCAAAGTCGCCACCACCGGTGTCGAACCCCCCGCTATCGAAGCCGCCGCCGCCACTCGACGACCCGTCGCCGACGAATCCGATCGCGCTGCTGCCCCAAAACGCCGAGTTCTTCATGTCGGCTTTCGCTTTTTTCGAGCCCTCGCGCAAAACCAGATACCCGTAACGGATTCCGCCGACCATCCGCACGATGATCATCACGATGACGAAAACCATCAGGAGTCCGGCGAAGCCGAAGACGATCAAGAGGATCGCGACGACCGCCGGCGGCGCGGTGTTCTCCGTCTCCGAGGGCGGCGGCGTAACGCCGGCATACGAGGGCGTGATCGTCTTTAT
Organism: Candidatus Cybelea sp.; assembly: GCA_036489055.1. Classification (GTDB taxonomy): domain Bacteria; phylum Vulcanimicrobiota; class Vulcanimicrobiia; order Vulcanimicrobiales; family Vulcanimicrobiaceae; genus Cybelea. Next base: position 473 of record DASXGO010000066.1, read on the forward strand.
CATCGCCGCGATGCCGCCGGAAACTGCACCGTCGACGTCGCCGGCCCGCATCTTCGGGCGGATAACGTCTTGAATGATGCGATAGGAGTCGGCATCGGTTAACGAACTTTCGAGTCCGTACCCAACCTCAATGCGGATCTTGTGATCCTTCATGAACAGAAAGAGTATCGCGCCGTCATCGTGGCCGCGGCGTCCGATGCGCCACTGGTGGGCGGTGTTCGTCGTGTACGTCTCCAGCGGCACGTCGCCGGTGGTATCGCCAATCCAAACGATCAGCTGATGGCCCGTCGCCTTTTCATAGGTCGACAGCTCATTCTCGAGGGAGCCCCGCGTACTGCCCGAGAGCGCGTCCGCGTTGTCGGTTACGAAATGGTCCGGCGTTGGCGGAACCTTGAACTCTTGCGCGAGCCCAGGTAACGTCCACGCCGACATCAGCAGAACGATGACCGGGATAGACCGCTGCAGCTTCACGCTGGCCCGCTCTTCGCCGCTTCGGGGTAGTGCGCGCGCAGCGCTTCGCCGATCCGGTCGATGGCTGCGATGACTCCGTCGGCGATGGCGCCGTTTGCAAAATGCGTGCGGCTCTCGTCGACGATTCCGTTCCAAAACGCATCGCCGACGCGTGCGTGCAAGTCGCGGTCTCCGATCACGGCAAACCGGCGGGCCTTTGGCGCAACGAGAACCAGCGCGCCGTTTCCCCTCTGCAGAAGATGCATGCCGATCTCCCGAAACTCACTCTTCGCGCGCTCCAACGCATCGACGTTGGCGTCGAAAATCTCGCGCACGGCGATGCGCCCCGTCGTCCCGTTTTCGGCGCGCGCGATCGCGGCTGCGATCCGGCGGCGTTCCGCGTCCCTCATTGGTTGAAGTTGACCGTCGGCGGCTTCTCGGCGCCCGGCTGCGCTTGGAAGTACGGCTTCTCGTTGAAGCGGCCGCCGAACATCCCCGCAATCATGACGGTCGGGAAGGTGTCGCGGCGGGTGTTGAACTCGCGCGCCGCGTCGTTATACTTTTTGCGCTCGAACGCGATCCGGTTTTCGGTGCCTTCGAGCTGCGCCTGGAGCGTTTGAAAATTCTCCGTGGCGCGAAGCTGCGGATAGTTCTCGACGACGGCGAGCAATCGTGACAGCGCCGAACCGAGCGCATCCTGCGCCGCGGCATACTTAGCAAAATCTTGCGGGTTATTGATCGCATTTTGAACGACCGCGGGCGAAATCTGTCCCACGCTGGCCCGGGCCTTCGCCACGTCTTCGTACGTGCTCTTTTCGAAGTTCGCCGCCCCCTTGACCGTTGCGACCAAGTTGGGAATTAGATCGGCTCTCCGTTGATAGACGTTTTGAACTTGACCCCATTGCGCGTCGACTGCTTGGCCGAGCGTCACCAGCGAATTGTACGTCGCACCAACGAACAGCAGCACCGCAACGATGATGACGCAGACCGCAATCGGCCCTATGTACGAAGGACGTTGTTGCATGACGTAGCAAATGCGCCGCAATGCGGCCTACCCCTCCCTCGAACGCGTTTTGGCTGCGCACGCTGCTCGCCGCGATCCCGATCGCGGCATTGACCGTCGCCGTGCCCCTCGTAAATCGAATCGAGCCCCGGATCGCCGGGCTTCCCTTCGTCCTGGCGTGGACGATCGTGTGGGTGATGCTGACGCCGGCCTTCATTTGGAGCATCGGGCGATTGGACCGCCATTGGTGAGCGGCCATACCGTCGCACTCACGATCGTCGCGACCGTCGTTCTGGGCACGATTCTCTTCGCGTTCGCGGGCGTTCGGCGCATCAAGATGGACCCGCAGCAATACATCGTCGGCGGCCGATCCTTTGGTACGCTGCTGCTCTGGGTGCTGCTCGCCGGCGAGATCTACACGACGTTTACGTTCTTGGGTATCGCCGGGCTGACGTATTCCCAAGGCGCACCCGCTTACTACATCATGGCGTACGGCACGTGCGCGTATGTCCTGGGTTACTTTCTCGCACCCGCAATGTGGCGTGTGGGCAAAGAGCGCGGCCTGCTCACCGGCCCCGATTTTTTTCAAACGAGCTACAACAGCCGCGCATTGGGTGTCGCTATTGCGCTGCTGCAGTTCGTGATGATCGTGCCATACGTAGCGCTGCAGTTGAGCGGCCTGCAAATTCTGCTGCATATCGCCGGCTACGGTGCGTACAATGCTACGACTTCAACCTGCATCGCTTTCTTAATCCTTGCGCTTTTCGTCTTCACCACCGGACTGCGCGGGACCGCGTGGGCGAGCGTCGTCAAAGATATCTTCGTTTTGGCTGCCGTCATTTTTGCCGGAGTGGCGATCCCAATTCGTTTCTTCGGATCCCCGGCGCTGATGTTCGATCGAATTGCGCAGCTGCATCCGCACATGCTGGTTCTGCCTCCCGGCACCGCGTTCCACGGAACGGTCTGGTACGTCTCAACCGTGCTGCTGACTGCCTTCGGCTTCTACATGGGGCCACATTCGTGGAACGCCATCTACAGCGCGCGTAGCGGCGACACGCTGCGGCGCAACGCGATGCTGCTCCCCTTCTACCAGATTTTCCTAACGCTCATGCTCTTCGCCGGATTCTCCGCGGCGCTGATCGTGCCGGGCTTGAAAGGGACGGCCGTCGATCAGTCGTTCCTGCTCGTCGTTCAGCACTACTATCCGGCGTGGCTGCTCGGGTTCGTCGCGTCCGCCGGAGCGCTCGCGGCGCTCATTCCGGCATCGGCGTTGCTCCTAGCCGGCGCAAGCGTCATCACCAAGAACGTCGCTGGCGGATTCGGCATCGCCACGAGCGATGCCGCTCGCACGCGGTTAACGCGCGCACTCGTCCTCCTCGTCGCACTGCTCGCGCTCGCCGTCTGGCTCACCGCCCAGCGGACGGTCGTCGAACTTTTGCTGCTGTACTACAACGGGATCACACAATTTATGCCGGGCGTCGTCGCTGCGTTCTTATGGAAGCGTGCGACGGCGTGGGGGGTCGCAGCGGGCTTGGCCGCCGGCCTCGCCGTTGCCGTTCCGCTCGCCGCGCTCAACGTTTCGCCGTGGGGGATCAACGCCGGCTTTCTCGCGCTCGCCGCCAACGTCGTGGTCATGGTCGCGGTTTCGCTTGCGACTCTCCGCCAGGTGCGCGATTGACCGTGGTAAAATGCGGAGGTAAGGATCATGCACGCGCAATCGCTTGAGGGCCGGATGGCCCACGTTGAAGGGGCCTTCGACCAAGTCAACGAGCGGCTCGGGAGCATCGAGCGCCGGCTCGATTCGATCGACCTCCGCTTCAATCACGTGGACTCGCGCTTCAATTACGTGGATTCCCGGTTTAACTGGCTTACCGGAATCGTCGTCTGCTCATGGGTCACAACGATCCTCACCATCTTATTCCATCACTAAGTTACGGGCGTGACTGCTGCATCGAATGCAACTCCGCCTTGATGGTAGTTACCTCACTTATGGCACCACGCGCCCACTAGACCAATCCAGGGAACAACGGTATCTGATTCGACAACTTCGCGGGTCAGCCGCTCCTCAAGCGTGTCGAGTCCACCAAGCGATTCGTATGACAGACTGAGCCTCTCCAATTGCGGAAGCACGCTCTTTACTACGTCCGATGTCCATCGTACGAAATCTCGATCGTTGTCGAGCTCCATCTCCAAACGCATCCGAGGTTTCGGCAGCCCGGCGGCGCGGAAAACGCGCTGCAACGCCGTTCCCATCTCCAAATTTACACCTGCCCGTGAGGCGGCCTCGTGAAGCAGCAAAACCGCCTCAGACCATAGCGGTAAATGCGCGGAAAGGGCGATGAACGGGGTCCAAGAGCCCTCTTGAAACGCGACGATGCCGCCGGGTCGTACTAGGTTCGCCACGGATCGCAACGTGGCTATCGGATCGGGCAAAAACTGCAGAACGTATCGTCCGACCACCGCATCGAACGACCGGTTCGTCGAGTACGCGTCAATATCGGATTGAACGAATTCGACGTTGTGCAGATTTGCATGCGCGGCTCGCGCACGGGCTCCGTCGATTGAAGACCTATCACGCTCGATGGCCACGACGCTTCCCGACGGCCCTACGATTCTCGCTGCGAGCATCGCGACGTCGCCCATGCCCGATCCGATCTCCAAAACGCGTTGCCCGAGGCCGATGCCTGCCTCACGGAAAAAGTGCTCGGTGACGGGTGCAAGCCGAATAGCTTGCCGGATCAGTCGCTCGTGTTCAGCGTCGCTATAGCCAAGATGGTACGTCATCAACTCCGCCGAGTTTTGACTTCCATGAGCGCGTAAGTTCGCTGCCAATAAAAGAAAGGCCCCGCATTTCTGCAGGGCCCTCTTATTATAGTCCTTCGAGACGCGCCCCTTCGACAAGCTCAGGAGCGCTCCTCAGGATGACACCCGCACTAGAGGTCTTCGGGGTTGATGCCCTTTAGACGATCGTATTGCGTTTTCTTTGGACCGGCGTGCGGGCTCGTCGTTTCGTCGTACTCGCCCTCGTACTGCACGGTGAGCGGTTCGCGATTGCGCTCGTAAGCGCTCACGAGCCGGCTCATGCCGTCGCCGTTGCCACCGGCGCCCATTACTTCGGCGAGGGCGGCGTCGTCGGCCGTCATCGTCGCGTACGGTAAATCGTACTCGTGACGCGGACGGCCGTCGTCGTCGACGTCCTGACCTTCCGGCACGATGTCCACGTTGCGATACCGCGACATGCCCGTTCCGGCGGGGATCAGTTTGCCGATGATGACGTTCTCCTTGAGACCGAGCAGCGGATCGTACTTGCCCTTGATCGCCGCATCGGTGAGGACGCGCGTCGTCTCTTGGAAGCTCGCCGCCGACAAGAACGACTCGGTCGCGAGCGAGGCTTTCGTGACGCCGAGCAGCACCGGATTTGCCGTTGCCAGCTCCTTGCCGGCCGCCTTCATCCGCTCGTTCGCCTCGTGGAACTGCGCCGCTTCAACCAACTGGCCCGGCAGCAGCGTCGTGTCGCCGCCTTCAACGATCTTCACCTTGCGAAGCATCGAACGAACGATGACTTCGATGTGCTTGTCGTTGATGTCGACGCCTTGCGAACGATAGACCTTCTGCACTTCCTGAACGAGGTAGTTCTGCAGCGCGGTCTCGCCTTTGACGCGCAAGATGTCGTGCGGGTTGAGCGAGCCTTCGTTGAGCTGGTCTCCCGGCTCGACGTTCTGGCCCTCCTGCACGTGCAAGTGCGTTCCCGACGGGATTTCGTACTCGTGCTCGTCGCCGGTCGAATCGACGATCGAGACGATCCGCTTGTTGCGCTCGTCGCTGAGCTTGACCGTGCCCGTATGCTCGACGATCGTCGCTTGACCTTTGGGCTTGCGCGCTTCGAAGATCTCTTCGACGCGCGGCAGACCGGTGATGATATCCTCGGTTGCAACGCCGCCGGTGTGGAAGGTTCGCAGGGTCAGCTGCGTACCCGGCTCGCCGATGGACTGCGCAGCGATGATACCGACGGCCGTGCCGATGTCGGCCTTAATGCCGGCAGCCAGGTCTCGACCGTAGCACATCGAGCAGACGCCGTACTTCGACTGACACGTCAGTACCGAGCGAATCTTTACCTCGGTGATGCCCGCGTCAATGAGCGCCTTCGACTTTTCCTCGTCGATCTCCGCATTGCGCGTGACGATCGCCGTGGACGGCCGTTTCGGATCGAGCCGGACATCCTCAGCGGCTCGCCGTCCGATGATCCGGTCGATGAGCGGCTCGATGATTTCCTTGCCGACGCGAATGTCGCTCACCACGATCCCGGAACTCGTGCCGCAATCTTCCTCGCGGATGATCACGTCTTGCGCGACGTCGACGAGACGCCTCGTCAGGTAACCGGAGTCCGCCGTACGCAGCGCCGTATCGGCCAGACCCTTGCGCGCGCCGTGCGTCGAGATGAAGTACTCGAGAACCGTCAAGCCTTCTTTGAGCGACGCCTTGACCGGAATCTCGAGAATTCGTCCCGAGGGGTCCGACATCAAGCCGCGCATGCCGCCGAGCTGCTTGACCTGTGCGATCGAGCCGCGAGCGCCCGACGTCGCCATCATGAAGACGGGGTTGAGCGGATTCTGCGACGACTGCATCGCGGTCGTCACCTCGTCGGAGGCTTTCGACCAAATGTCGATCGTCTTGTTATACTGCTCGTCTTCGGAAATGAAGCCTTGCTCGTAGAGACGATGCAGACCGTCGACTTCGTCCTGCGCCTTTCCGACGATTTCGTACTTGTTCTCGGGCACGATCACGTCGCTGATCGAGACCGTCGTACCGGAAAGCGTCGCGTAGTGGAAGCCGAGATCTTTGATCGCGTCGAGGAATCGCGCGGTCTCGGCATTGCCGTAGCGCCGATAGCAGTCCGTGATGGTCTTCTTCAGTACGCCTTTGTCGATGATGTAATTCGCGAACGCGTGATTCCATCGCTCGGGGAAGGCCATGTTGAAGATCACGCGACCCACGGTCGTCTTGATCAGCTCGCCCTTCCAGCGGACGTAGATCCAGTCTTGGAGTCCGATCTGCTTGGTGTCGTACGCCATCACGGCTTCCTTGCCGTCGTAGAACGTCGGAATCGCTCCGGGCGCGTCGCTGACGGGCGCCTGTCGCTTCGAAGAATGGCCGACACGCTCGTAATCGTCGAGCACCTCGGCTTTCGCCGGACCCTTATACTCGTCGCGATTGAACGTGAGGTAATAGAGACCCAAGACCATATCTTGCGTCGGAATCGAGACCGGGTTGCCGTAGGCCGGCAACAAGATGTTGTTCGAGGAGAGCATCAGAATGCGCGCCTCAGCCTGCGCTCCCGCAGAGAGCGGCAGGTGGACGGCCATCTGGTCGCCGTCGAAGTCGGCGTTGTACGGCGTGCAAACCAGCGGATGCAAATGTATCGCCTTACCCTCGACGAGCACCGGCTCGAAGGCCTGAATGCCTAGGCGATGGAGCGTCGGCGCGCGGTTGAGCAGCACCGGATGTTCCTTGATGACTTCTTCGAGTACGTCCCATACCTCGGGACGAACGCGCTCGACCATGCGCTTCGCGCTCTTAATATTGTGCGCGAGCCCGCGGTCGACGAGCTTCTTCATGACGAAGGGCTTGAAGAGCTCGAGCGCCATCTCTTTGGGCAGACCGCATTGATGCAGCTTGAGCGTCGGACCGACGACAATGACCGAACGGCCGGAATAATCGACGCGCTTTCCTAAAAGATTCTGGCGGAAGCGTCCCTGCTTGCCTTTGAGAATATCGGAGAGTGATTTCAGCGGTCGGTTGTTCGGGCCCGTAACCGGACGGCCGCGCCGTCCATTGTCGATGAGCGCATCGACCGCTTCTTGCAGCATGCGCTTCTCGTTCTTGATAATGATTTCGGGTGCGTTGAGCTCGAGCAGCCGCTTCAAGCGATTGTTCCGATTGATCACGCGCCGGTAGAGATCGTTGAGGTCCGACGTAGCAAAGCGACCGCCGTCGAGCTGCACCATCGGCCGCAGCTCCGGTGCGATGACCGGAACGGCTGCAAGCACCATCCACTCGGGACGATTGCCGCTCGTCAGGAACGCCTCGACGACCTCGAGCCGTTTGATCGCCTTGAGGCGCTTTTGGCCACTCGTCTCTTTGAACTCTTTGCGAAGATCCTCTTGAAGCTTGCGCAGGTTGAGGTCGCGCAGCAGCTCGCGAATCGCCTCCGCGCCCATGCCGGCCTTGAAACGATTGCCGAACTTGTCGCGCGCCTCGCGATACTTTTGCTCCGAGAGAACCTCACGCTTCACCAGCGTCGTGTCGCCGGGATCGATGACGACGTAAGCCGCGAAATAGATGACCTTCTCAAGCTGACGCGGCGACATGTCGAGCAAAATGCCGATGCGGCTCGGCACGCCTTTGAGATACCAGATATGGCTGACCGGGGTCGCGAGCTCGATGTGACCCATGCGCTCGCGGCGCACCTTGGCGCGCGTGATCTCGACGCCGCAGCGGTCGCAGATCATCCCCTTAAAGCGGATGCGCTTGTACTTGCCGCAGTGGCACTCCCAATCTTTGGTGGGGCCGAAGATCTTTTCGCAGAAGAGCCCGTCGCGTTCCGGCTTGAGCGTCCGGTAGTTGATGGTTTCGGGCTTCTTGACTTCCCCGAAGGACCAAGCGCGAATTTGCTCAGGCGACGCCAGCCCGATTCGCATGGCGTCGAAGTTGTTGACGTCGATAAGATTCAAGTGGAAGGGACTCCGCCGTCGCCCACTCGTGGCAGCCGCTTACGCAGGGAAATCGCGCTCACGTCGTCACGTAAGGGTTCCCACCGCCGCCGCTGGCCCGGGGCACGGCTAGAAAGTATAGCATACCCTCGCAGTGATTCAAAGCGGCCAAGCAGCTGGATCCAGCGACCAACTGTACACCCGGAGCTTTTGCCGGGCAAGGGTGGAATAACCGACTCTTGCCAGCTCGCGGGAGTGCACGAATGCGACCTTGCCCCTGTCACTCGTCGGCGACACAGACCGCGTCACATCGGATCAGCACCGATCTGTCGCGGCGCGGATTCGTGGCCGGCGCTACTGCCTCAGTGGCATCCCTTGGACTCTTCAAGTCCGCCAAGGCAGCGCCGGATCAGAGCTCGCGATCCATCCTCTTCACGAACTTTCGGCTCTTCGACGGCACCTCCAGCAACCTGCGCGATGGGCTCTTTCTGCTCGTCGACGGCACCCGAATCAAGGAAGTAGGCACCGGTACCTCGGCGACGCCGGAGGGTGCCCGCGTGATCCATTGCGGCGGGCGAGTCATCATGCCCGGCCTGATCGACTCCCATTGGCATGCCGTATTTGCGGGCTTGCCGCTGCCCGTGCTGATGCAAGGCGACGTGGCCTTCATTTCTTTAGCCGCCGCCGAGGAGGCGGAGCGCACCTTGATGAGAGGCTTCACGACCATCCGCGATCTCGGCGGCCCCAGCTTCGCGCTCAAACAGGCGATCGACCAAGGTCTAGCGATCGGCCCGCGCATTTATCCGTGCGGCGCCATGATCACGAGCAGCGGCGGACATGGCGACATGCGCCCGGCCTACGAGCTCCCGGCGGCGTCCGGCGGCCCGTTCGGATCGACCCGGGCAGCTGAAGGCGCGATGATCGCCGACGGCCCCGACCTGGTCATGTTGCGCGTGCGTGAACAGCTCTTGCAGGGAGCGTCGCACATCAAAGTCGTGGGCAGCGGCGGCGTTTCATCCCCTCGCAGTCCACTCGATGCCATGACCTACACGGAAGCTGAAATACGCGCGGCGGTAGACGTTTGCCGCGACTGGAACACCACCGTGACCGTACACGCCTATATGCCCAACGCGGTTCAGCGCGCGGTGGCGGCGGGTGCCCAGTGCATCGAGCACGCGCACCTGATGGATGACGCGACGGCGGCACTGATGGCCGAAAAGGGCGTGTGGCTGAGCACCCAGCCATTCCTGAGTACGGAAGACCAGCTTCCGCAAACCGGTGACGGGAAAGAAAAATTTCAAGCGGTCACCACCGGCACGCGCAACATGTACAGGCTGGCAATAAAACACGGCGTCAAGACCGCGTGGGGCTCCGATTTGCTCTTCTCTGCGACGCTAGCAAAGCGCCAGAACATCATGGCAACACATTTGACAAACTTTTACTCGAACGCCGAAGCGTTGAAGCAGGTGACTGCTGCCAACGGACGGCTGTTGAGTTTGAGCGGCGAGCGAAATCCCTTTCCTGGAAAGTTGGGTGTTATCGAAGCCGGCGCGCTCGCCGATCTTTTGGTGGTAGACGGCAATCCGCTCGAGGACATCACGCTCATCGCAAAGCCTGAGAAAAGCTTTGTTCTTATCATGAAAGACGGCGCGATTTTTAGAAACACGCTCGCCTAACCAGCGACTTAGGGCCGTCCAAACACAGCAGCCGCTCAGGTGCGTGGGTACGACTTTTGCATGAGAATAGGAATAGTCGGATCCGATGACCGCGCCAAGGCGATCGGACGCCTGTTGCGCGCTGGAGGCCACCAACTATCGATCGCCGATCCGACGGCGAAGGAACGGGCCAAGCTCGTAGCGGCCGAGATCGGCGCGAACCCGGAGATACCCTATAAGCAGGCACTCTCGTCCGATTTGCTCGTCATGGCGGTCCCGCGTGAGGCCATCGACGCGGCCGTCAAAGCCGTCGGGTCAGGCGCGGATGCCGTCGTCGTCGACGCGGTCAGCGACGAGCACGGAAATGGCGCCCGCAGCGGCGCCGAAATGCTCGCCGCCAAGCTCGATTCGCACCGCGTCGTACGCGCCTTGATCAACATGCCGCAGCCCGGCGCGAACATCCCGATTTGCGGCGACGACGAAAACGCCAAGGCATTGGTCGATCGCGCGCTGCATTCCACCGGATGTTTGACGACCGACCGCGGCCCGCTGGCGCACGCGGCCGAGCTCGAAGTCCCGGCCGCCGCCTAACCTAAGAGCCTCTACGCTAAGAGCGCCGTTTCCGGGAGGGAACTTTCCCACCGGCGCGGCGCGCTTCGCTCAAACCGATCGCAATCGCTTGTTTGCGGCTCGTGACCTTTTTGCCCGAACGCCCCGATTTGAGCTCCCCGCGCTTCATCTCGTGCATCGCGCGCTTGACCTTCTTCTGCGCTTTCGGACCGTACTTGCGCGTCGATTTCTTTCGCGTGCTCGACGACTTCTTGCGCGAGCTAGTGCTCTTCTTGCGTGTGCTCGATGACTTCTTACGAGGCATACGTCAGACCCGTAACCCGCGTCCGGTCAGCAAATTGACGATGATGAGAATCACGGCAATGACCAAGATCAGGTGAATCAGGCCTCCGCCGAAGTGTAGTAAGAACCCGAAGAGCCATAAGACGAAGAGCACGACGATGATTAACCAAAGTAACCCTGCCAAGTTAACCTCCTGAGCGAAGATCGTAAGCGGTCGCCTCAACCCGGCTGATTTCTTCGTGACCTGGTGTTTGCCGTGCGCGTGCCACCGCTTCCCCCTTTGTAGGAACTGCAAGCAATCTTCCCCAAATCGGGGCTCAGCGAATCAGAGGCCTCAACGAGGTTTAACCGTCGCGCGGTTTCGGTATGAAACGCTGCAAATGAACGGCGCCAGCGTTTGACTTCGGCCGCCGACTTTTTGCCGGCACGTCTATCGCTCAAAAGGTTGCGCGAAGCTGCCCTCGCTTGTCGCGGGTGTGATCTTTATGAGCACGCGTCGCAAACGGTTTTCGGCGAAGGGCCGGCGGGAGCGCGCATGATGATGGTCGGGGAGCAGCCGGGCGACAATGAGGATCGGCTCGGCCACCCGTTCGTCGGCCCGGCCGGACGCATCTTGCATCGTGCTATGGAAGAGGCCGGCATCGACCAGCGTCAAGTCTACGTGACGAACGCCGTCAAGCATTTCAAGTTCGTGGAGCGCGGGAAACGGCGGATCCACGCGAAGCCGAAGACGATCGAAATCCGCGCGTGCAAACCGTGGCTCGAGGCCGAGATCGCCGTCATCCGTCCGGCACTGATCCTCGCGCTCGGTGCGACGGCCGCGCAATCGCTCTTAGGCTCGAGTTTCCGGCTTCTGGCAAATCGCGGGAAGCTGATTGCAGCTACGCTGCCGCACCCTGTGATGGCGACGATCCACCCGTCCGCGATTCTGCGCGCCCCCGACGACCGCACGCGCCGCCGCGAACTTGGGAAATTCGTCGAAGACCTGGAAGCCGCAAAAGCCGCTTTAATGGGGTAGAAAATTGCCAGCGAACTATTGTAGCTCAGTAGACGATCGAAGGCAGGTAGGGACCGTTGGGCGCGTGATAGACGCCGCGTGACATCAGCGTCATCGTCACGACGGCGCGCATGCCGTGATCGAGACACCATCGAAAGACTGGATAATTGCCGGTCGGCACGATGACCCCGACTGACGGCATATGCGGCGCGAACGCAAGCAGCGCGCAGATGCTCTCCACCGTTCCGCCGACCGTGTGGCCGAAATAACCCAGCCCCGAAGTGTACGCGCGGATCGCTCCACCACGCACGGCGACGAAAGCATGTGGGCCCGGGAGCGCGGTCAGCAGCTCGCCGGTGCGGGGAAAACCGTAGACCGACTGGCACAGACGGTTGCATGGCTCAAGATCGTCCGGCTGCATCGGCCGCACCGCGTACCCGCGCAGCTACGGGTTTTCGGGCACGCCGCTGAGCACTACCAGCTCTTCGCGCGCAGCGAAGCCGAGTTTGGTGTAGAGCGAAAGCGAACGCACGTTATAAGCGACCTGCACGAGGCGCATTCCCGCGGATCCCTGAAGCTCGGATCGCGCGATGACGTCCTGCATCAACCGGCGTCCGATTCCGCCATCTTTAATCACCGGATCGACGGTGACCGGCCCAACGCCCGCCACCGCATTGCGCTCGTCCATCCAGTTGCTGCCGGCGACGACGCCGTCGCGCTCGGCCACGACGCCGTAGAAGCCTCGTGTTTCGAGCAAGAAAGAAAGCATGCCCGCGGCGACTTCCGCGTTCGGCAGGTCGTGCGGAAAGCCGTGCCGGTCGGCGACATTTCGGAAAGCTTCGTAGCAGATTCGTCCGCACGGCTCGACGTCGCGCGCTTCAAACGGCCGTAGGGAGATGCGCCCCAGCGGCAAAGTGGCGGAGGGTGCGGCGTCTGACTGTTGCATCACCTTCGCCGTTGTTCGTTGCTGCGTATAGCTCTTCCGGTTTTTGAAGCTGATGCCATCAACTGCGGACCTCAAAATCTTCGGAATCGCGCTCGCCGTAGGCTTGGACGTCCTCGCATTGTCAATTGCAGTGGGCGTCATGCGGATACCATGGAAGGCTCGCTTGCGCCTTGGTGTCTCGTTTTCGATTGCCGAGGTCCTAATGCAAGTCATCGGGTACGCGATTGGTACCGGTGCCGGCCGCGTTATCGGAATCATCGCGCCGTACGCGGGCTTTGCGATTCTCGCAGTGGTAGGGATTCTTATTGGGTATGAGAGTTTTGCGAAGACGATGCCCACGTTCCGGGTCGACTCGGGGCTAGGGCTTGTCGCAGCGTCGGCATCGATTAGCTTGGATTCGCTGGGCATCGGCGTTTCGTTACCGGGTGTCCCGTTGCCGCTCGTGCCGTTGCTCGCAACGGTAGCGGTCACCACAGTTATCTTCACAACGATCGGTCTGGCGTTCGGAGAAGGTCTCGGCCGGCGTTACCGCAGAGCCGCGCAGGGAGTCGCCGGGGTGGTGCTCGTTATACTCGCAGTCTTCTTTACGATACAGCGCGTGAATGGCTGGGCGGTATAGCGTCAGAGGTACCGCAAAAGGACGAAGGGTGAAGGGACTGCACGGCGCAATCTTAACGCGTGAAGCTACTTCTCGCGCTGGCAGGCGCTTTATCGACGGCCACGCCCGCGTCGAACGCCTCTCCAGATGCGGCAACCATCTTGCAGCACAGTCAGAG
>DASXGO010000074.1:0-5266 GCA_036489055.1 Candidatus Cybelea sp.
CGCATTCGTGCGGCGCACCGGCGTTACGAATGGTGACGGCGGGCTCATTGCGCCGCAGCTCTATCGCCGCCGTCAATTCCTGGCGCTGGATCCGGCGACGCGCAAAAACCTCGAGCTAACCCGAGCGCAAGGTCAGAATCCTCGCGCGACGCTGCTGGCGACGCTCGACGAATGTGCCACGTCGATGGGTTCTCGGACGCTCGCGCGCTGGATCTTGGCGCCGCTCGTGGACCGGGGAACGATTGCGGCCAGGCAGGACGGCGTCGCTGCGCTGTTGGCGGAGCACGCTCGCCGTCAAGCCTTGCGCGAGCTGCTCGGCGGGATCTTCGACTTGGAACGGATCGCACAAAAGGCGCGTTTCCGGCGCGCCACTCCGCGCGATCTCGGTTCGCTACGACGAACGTTGGAGCTGCTTCGGCCGCTCCGACAGAGCGTACCGCTTGAGTTGGCGCATTTGCTGAATGCCGTCGGCGAGTTCGAGGATCTGCTGGGGGACTTGCGGCAGACGCTCGTCGACGAGCCGCCGGCGACGCTTGCAGAGGGCGGCGCGATTCGGCCCGAATCGGCTGCCGTGTTGGCTGAGTGCGTCGCATTGCGGTCCGACGCGCGCGGGAAATTTTCCGAGCTCGAATTGCGCGAGCGCGAGCGCACCGGCGTCAAGACGCTCAAAGTAAAGTACGCTAGTCCCTTCGGATATGCGATTGAAATCAGCCGTAGCTATTCGGGCGAGCTGCCGCCGGATTATGTCCGCAAGCAGACGCTGACGAGCGGAGAGCGCTACGTCACTCCCGAGCTCAAAGAGTTGGAGCTCGCCATCTCCACTGCGCAATCGCGTCAAGAGCGGCTCGAACAGCAGCTCTTCGAAGCGCTCACGGAGCGCGTGGCATCCGTGAGCCAAGAGCTGCTCGAAGCCGCCGGTGTAATTGCGGAACTGGACGTTTTGACGGCGCTGGCACAGTGCGCGGCGGAACGCGGTTACGTTCGCCCGATTTTCGTCGACGACAGCGTCGTTGCAATCGAGGAAGGGCGGCACCCGGTCATGGAGGCGGTCCTGCACCCAAAATTCGTGCCGAACGATTTGGACATGCGGGTCGCCGAGCGGCGCTTCATACTCTTGACGGGGCCGAACATGGGCGGGAAGTCGACCTACCTGCGGCAGACCGGACTTCTTGCGATCATGGCGCAGATCGGCTCCTTCGTTCCCGCAAAACGCATGGAGCTGGGTGTCGTGGACAGGATCTTCACGCGCATCGGTGCCGGCGACGATCTTGCTTCGGGTCAGTCGACGTTTTACATGGAAATGGCGGAAGCGGCGAATATTCTGCGTCGAAGCACGCAGCGCTCGCTGCTGCTGATCGATGAGGTCGGCCGGGGAACCGGCACTCTGGACGGGCTCGCGATCGCGCAAGCGATTTGCGAGTTCCTACTCGATCTCCAAGAGCAGTCGCCGCTGGTGCTCTTTGCGACGCATTTCCACGAGCTTTGCGCTCTGAGCGACCATTGGAAGACCGTCGCAAACTACCACATCACCGCGGTCGAGAACCGCGCGCGGGGCGGTGCACCGGTCTTTTCGCATCGCGTTCAGCCCGGAAGCTCGTCGCGTTCGTTCGGCATCGAGGTGGCGCGGATGGCCGGCCTGCCCGAAGCGGTCGTCGAGCGCGCGCAAGAGATCGCCGACGCGCTCTCGGGCGAAGCCGATTTGGAAGCGCGCGTTCCGCTTCGCAATAAGATGCGCAAACGCGCGTCGCCGGAACGCCAACTTCCACTCTTATCCTGAAACTTTGCTAAAGACGCAAAAAGGGCTCCATCGCGCGGCGGCGGAAACGCCTTGGTCTTGACAATTTCGCGATTGCGCTTGGACTTCTGTTTGGCCATTGCCGTGATCTCCGCGGCAATCGCCGATCCGATTGTAGAGTTTGCCTCCAATGCCGGCTGGTTTGGCGCCGGCAGCTTTACGGATCGCAGCAACATCGCCGTTGTGCCTGCGCTGTTGGCGGGAGTGATTCTGCTAGCGCTCTATCTCGTCTGCAAGGCACACGCGCTCATCGTCGAGCGACGCCGCAGCGCTCCCATCGCTTTCCTGCCAACGGTTTTCGTTCTTCAAATCCTCGTGCTCTACGTTATGGAGACGTCGGAACAGCTGCTCGTTTGGCATCACACGTTCGGATCGGCGATATGGCTCGGCGGCCCGGTGCCGGCGAGCCTAGCGATTCACGCGACGATCGGCGCCGTCATTGCGTTGGCAATGCTGCGATCGAAACGCCGCTTGGCGCGGACGACGCTGCGCGTGATCGCGCTGATTCACGCAATCGCCACGCGTCGCTTCGCATTGGAACGATCCCTTGCGATGCGAAGCGACGCAAACCATCGTTTTACGACATCGTGGCCCGTGCTTCGCACCATCGGCGAGCGGGCACCCCCTGCGTTCGCGCTTTAACGCACTTCGGCATGGGGGGAAACTATGGTATCGACGCGGTGGATCCGCATACTCATCCTTGCACTAGTGGCCGGCGCTGCAGCGGCAGCGGGCTTCTTTATCCTCCGCGAGCCGCTTCGACAGCAAATCGTTACGCGAACCGCGGCTCGAACGTTCGGCGGTCTGAAGCTCAACCTTCTAATCCTGGGATACCAGGCCGACGAGATGACCACAGATACCGTCATTCTGGCGCATCTCGACGCCGGGCGGCGTACGGCGACGCTGGTCTCGATTCCGCGCGACACGTGGGTGAACGTACCCGGAGAGGGTCCCGCGAAGATCAACTCGGCCTATGCCTTCGGCGGTGCACACGCGACCGCAAAGGTGGTCGGTAAACTCTTCGGCGGCGTTCCGGTCGACGCCATCGTAGCGCTACAACCCGAGGGCGCCGCAGCAATCGTCGACGCGCTCGGCGGTCTCGACGTTAACGTCGACGAGCCGATGAACTACGACGACAACGGCGGCGGACTTCACATCCATCTCGAGCGAGGCGAACAGCACCTCGCAGGAAGCGCTGTCGCCGGGTACGTGCGGTTTCGCAACGACCTGGCGTCGGATTTCGGGCGCGTCCGGCGGCAGCAGCAAGTGCTCAAACTGATGCTCGACCAGGTCAGCGAGCCGCGGAACTGGGCGAAGCTTCCCGCAATCCTCAAGCTCGCGCGCACGCAGATCCACACGACTTTGAGCGACCGGCAGCTCCTTTCGCTCTTGGCGATCTATCGCGACGTCCCCGACGAAAGCGTTCGCACATTCACCCTGCCCAGCAAAGCTGGATGGGTCGGCGATGCCTCCGTGGTTTTTGCCGACCCGCGCTGGGCGAAACTGATCAGTGCGGTGCTTTTCAGCCGAACCGATCCGCCGCAGGACGAGGTGCTCGTCGCGAATGCGACCGGGAATCAGAAGATCGATGCAACGATCGTCGGAGCGTTGCGGGGCGCCGGTTGGAACGTTCCAACCTTCGTCGATTCTAAGGTCAAACGGACCAGCGTGGTGATCGGCACCACGCCTGCGGCAACGTCGCTGGCAAAAATGTTCGCGACGGCAATCCGGCCGGGCACGAAAACTGCGTTGGTACTGGGCGTCGATCTCGCGCCCGATACTGAATAGCCGTCAACTTCCGAGCGACGGGAAGATGATCTGCGCTGTCGAGATCATCGTCAGCAATCCTACGATCACCACGACCGCCCAGGCAATCGTGTTGAACGCCCGGCTATTGGTCCATTTACCCATCAGGCGCTTATTGTTGATGAGCAGCAGCATCAGCACGAGCACGATCGGAAGCAGAACGCCATTGAAGACTTGTGAGTAGAAAATAATGCCCAGGAGCGGTGCACCGGGTAGTATGACGATGCCCGCTCCGATGCCGATGAGCGCAAGATAGAGTGAATAAAAGATCGGAGCTTGACTAAACCGGTGATCTACGCCGCGCTCGAAGCCGAAGGCCTCGCAGACGTAATAGGCCGTAGAGAGCGGCAGAATCGAGGCGGTAAACACGGCGGCATTGAGCAGGCCGAGCGCAAAGAGCAGAGCGGCGAACTTTCCGGCGAGGGGCTGCAGCGCCACGGCGACGTCGCCGACGCCCCTGACGACGATGGGGTGCGCGGCGTGAATGTTATGGATGAAGATGGTGGCGGCGCAAGATACGATGATGAAGTACGCGATGAGGTTCGCCCAAATCGATCCGGTTACCACGTCGATACGCGAATAGCGGTAGTCCCCTTCACGAATGCCCTTATCGACTACGGCGGCTTGGATGTAAAATTGCATCCACGGCGAGATCGTCGTTCCTATGACCGCAACGATCATCAGCACGTAAGCCTTCGAGGCACTGAAGTGAGGGACGAACGTCTGGCGAAGCACGTCGCTCCAGTTCGGGTGTACGAGGAAGGCGCTGACGATGTAGGCTACGTAGGCGAAGCAAAAGACGAAGAAGATACGCTCGAGGAGCGTCGCAGTTCCTCGGGTCACCGTGAGAAAGACGAAGATCGCCGCAGCCAACACTAACGCGATCTTGAAGGCCTCGCCGTTTTCAACCCGCAGATAGCCGCCGAAGATCGGCGCCGACGAAGCCACGCCCGCGAACTCCGTAGCGGTGTTTCCGACGTCGCTCAGCACGAAGAGCAGAAGGCACCAAAAGGTTACTTTGACGCCGAAGTTCTCTCGAATCAGATCGGCTAAGCCTTTGCCCGTGACCGCGCCCATCCGCGTACACATCTCCTGGACCACGATCATTGCGACCGCCATCGGAAGCAGCAGCCAAAGAAGGGAATATCCGAACTGCGCCCCCGCTTGTGAATACGTTAAGATTCCGCCGACGTCGTTGTCGGCGTTAGCGGTAATGATGCCCGGTCCGACGATCGAGAGAAACATGACGATCGAGCGCCAAAGGCTCGGCCGAGCAGGGCGCGTTATGGGCGCGGTCATAGCCCGATCCTTTGGTCGAGGATCACGGTGGTGCCGTGCATCGTCGGCGGGAGACCGCCGGGGATCGAGGGCAGACCGACGAGCGCGTAACGCCGGCCTTCGATCAAAAACGCCGTCTTCGGTCCGGTTGCGAACTCCACGCCGGCAAATCCCACGGCGTAGATATTGTCGATCGGAGCGAGTGCCCATTGACCGGCCGCTGCGAACCGGCCATAGCCGCCGACGGCCAGCAGCTTCCCATTAAAGTGATGGGCCCAGCTCAGCACCGCTTGAGGATAACGCGTTGCAACCACGTCGATCGGCTGCCCGGCGTCTGCCGACCGGCTCAAATAATCTTCGACGCCGTCAAAAGCGAAATCGTCTTGC
>DASXGO010000120.1:0-2237 GCA_036489055.1 Candidatus Cybelea sp.
GCCGTAGACTTCTTCCAACTCGTCCTCGATGACGGTGATCTCCCGGGCCGTCACGCGAAAGCGCGCGCCGTGGGTCCAGAGAATGCTGCGGGCGCGCTCGAGCGCGGTGCGAAGCCGCTCGGGCGTCGCTTCCAGAACCGGCCAATCGAGGTCGCCTTGCGCCGGCACGACGCGCCAGCCCGGGCCCGAGACCAGCGAAACCTCGTCCTGCGAGCCGAGCGCATGCGGCACGGCGGCAAGCACGTCGATCGCTTCGCGATCGGCGAGCGAAAGCGGTAGATCAAGCTCGCCTAAGCGCAGGATGTAGTGGAAAAACGAGGGGCTGCCTACCGTGTAGGCGCCCGCCGTCGAAGCGATGCTGACCGTCATGCCGCTCTAGTTCGCGGGAATCAACCCGAGTTCTTTGACGGCGTCCCGCTCCTTGCGCAGCTCGTCGAGGGTGGCGGCCAGCTTGGCGCGGCCGAATTCGTCGTGCTCGATGCCTTCGACGATCCGCGAGACGCCATGCTCGGTCCGGGACGGGAATGAAAAGATCAGTCCCGGATCGACGCCGTACTCGCCGCGAGAACAGCGTCCGACCGAGTAAAATTCGCCCGGCGGCGTGTCGTGCGTGAGGTTGTAGACGCCGACGATTGCGGCATTCGCAGCCGAGGCCGCGGACGACGCTCCGCGCGTCTTGATGACTTCGGCCCCGCGGTTTTGGACGACGCTCAAGAAGTCGTTCTCGAGCCACGCTCGGTCGCCGATCGCTTCGTGAGCCGCGCGGCCGCGGATGCGAGCGTGCGCGAAATCGGGATATTGCGTCGTCGAATGATTCCCCCAGATTCCGACTTGGGCGATCTCGGTGATGTCGGCGCCCGATTTGCGGGCCAGCTGCGCGCGGGCTCGAAGCTCGTCGAGCGTCGTCATGGCGAAGAACCGGTCGTTGGGAATACGGGGCGCGTTATTCATCGCGATCAAACAATTCGTGTTCGCTGGATTCCCCACGACGAAGACCTGTACGTCCTGCGCCGCATGCGCGTCGAGGGCACGTCCCTGCTCGGTAAAGATCTGCCCATTGACCCTCAAGAGATCCGAGCGCTCCATGCCTGCCTTGCGCGGCACCGCGCCGACCAAAACGCCCCAGTTCGCGTCGCGCATCGCGTCGTTCACGTCCGAACCGTAACGAACCGCCTTGAGCAGCGGAAAAGCACAATCTTCGAGCTCCATCGCAACGCCGCCGAGCGCCCCAAGCGCCGCTTCGAGCTCGAGCAGTTGCAGCTCGACTTCGGTCTCGGGCCCGAACATTTGCCCGGACGCGATCCGGAACACCAGCGCATAACCGATCTGTCCGGCCGCGCCGGTGACCGCCACCTTGATACGTTTCTTCACGAAGCCCCCCGTTTCGTCGGCAGAAGTGACGCTCATGCAAGGCGAAGGCACGCACGCCAATGATCGAACATGGCGTCGTGGGCTTTACCGGTGCCGACCAGCCCGATGCGTCGATTTACAACACCTGCATTCGATGCGGTCTCTGCTTGCCGTCGTGCCCGACTTACCTCGAGACTATGACAGAAACGTCGGGACCCCGCGGCCGCATTAGTCTCATCAAAGCCGTCGGCGAATCGCGGCTCGATCTGCTCAGCCCCGGCTTCGTCGAGCAGATGTGGGAGTGCCTCGATTGCCGCGCATGCGAGGCGGTTTGCCCTTCGGGCGTTCATTACGCCCAGCTCATCGAAACCGCGCGCGCCCAAATCCGGCGCGCCGCCGCACCTGCTGCGGAGCCGCGTTCGGGAGGCTGGCGTACGCTCGTGCTTCAGACGCTTTTCGCACGCCTGGACCTCATGCGCGCGGCCGCCGCACTGCTGCGCTTCGCGCAGCAAACCCGCCTTACGGCTTTCGCCGGAATGATCGGCGCGGCGCGGGCGGTGAGCCTTGCGCCGAAGATCTCGCGCGAGTTTTTCGTGCCGCGGGGCCAACGTTATGAAGCGACCGATTCGCGCGGAACCGCATTCCTTCACGCCGGCTGCATCATGCAAGTGGCATTCCCGAGCGTGCACCGCGCGACGGTACGGATGCTCCGTCGCGGCGGCCTCAGCGTGGTCGTCCCCAGCACGCAGGGATGCTGCGGAGCGATCGCGCTTCATGCGGGGGAGATCGATTTTACGCGGGAGCTTGCCAAGCGCAACATCGACGCATTCGAACGCAGCCGCGCCGACGTCTACGTCGTCAACGCCGCGGGCTGCGGCAGCGCGCTT
>DASXGO010000162.1:0-2667 GCA_036489055.1 Candidatus Cybelea sp.
TTCAGGCAGCACGAAGAGGCCGTAAAGCGTATTGATCAGCGCGAAAATCGCCGCGGCCCAAAACGTCAGCCGGGGATTGATCGTTCCAACGGCGCCGCCGATCGCGGGCCCGAGTACGAATCCCAAACCGAATGCGCTGCCGATCATGCCGAAAGCGGCGGCGCGCTTTTCCGGCGGCGTGACGTCGGCAATATACGCGCTGGCAGTAGACATGTTGGCCGTGGCAATACCGGAAAGCACGCGTCCCCCGAAGAGCCACCACAAATTCGGAGCCAACGCCATGATCGCGTAGTCGACGACCGTGACCGCATTGGAGATCAAGATGACCGGACGCCGGCCGATGCGATCGGAGAGCATTCCGAGCAGGGGCGAGCAGAAGAACTGCATGAGCGCCCAAGCGGTCGCGAAGACGCCGATGATCTCGGCGGCGTAGCCGTAATTGTATCCGACGAAGCCGGCGATCAGCTTCGGCAATACCGGACCGATCATGCCGAAGGTCACCATGTCGATGAGTACGGTGACGAAGATGAAGATTGTGGCGGCGCGACGAGTTCTGTTGCTAGGTGGCATAAATCAGCTCGAACCAGCGATCGACGGCACGATCGATGCGGGCGCGATCGTGCGTCGCCATTAAATCGAGTAAGAATCCCCGGAAGCCGGCGATCAATAGCGTGGCGAACGCGCGTGCCTCCTTCGGTGGGCAGCCGGGGACCCTCGTACACGCTTCGAGCACGCGCAGCCAATCGTTTATTGAACGGTCCAGGAAGCCCGGAAACCGCTTAGGATCCTGCAACGCAAGCACGTAGACCTCAAAGGAGAGTCGCGTGAGGGCCTCCCATTGCGGCTTGCTCCATTCACGCCAGAGCGTGCGCGCGAGCTCGCGCGGTGCCAAATCGGTGAGTTTGAGGTTGGCCACCATCGCTTGCTGGCGGCTGCGGCCTTGCCGCACGATCTCGACCACCAAATTCTCCTTCGATTCGAAATAGTGAAGCAGGACGCGAGGGCTTGAGCCTACCGCTTTTGCCAACGGACGCAGCGAGAGTTCGGCCAACCCGTGACGGCAGACGTAATCTACGGCACGGTCGAGCAGTTCGGCACGCCGTGCTTCGTCCGGGGTTCTCGACACCGGCTATATTAGCATACTTGAAACAGTCGTTTCAAGTATCCGAGCGACTAATTTTGGGACCACACACTTTCTGACACAGTTCGCAGCGTACGGTTACTTGCGTAGATGGGCGCAGTATAATAGGAAGCCAAATAGGTCTTTAAATGAGGAGGAATTTAGTCGTGAAATTTGGGGCTTTTGTACCCTTTGTGTTTGCCGCTGCCATTCTGGCGGCTTGTGGCGGAACGCAAAATCAATTCCAGCCGGTTGGAAGCTCGCCAACCCTGCAATCGCCGATGATCGGTGCCGATGCGTGCGCGGGGAAGGGAGGCGTGCGCGTAACGCCCTGCAAGGTCATCTTTACGGCTTCGCAGCCCGGTCCGGACACCGTTAGCGTGCGAACGCCGAAGGGCAACAAAAGCACGCTCGTCGAGCACGACAATTGCGGCGGGGCTTCGGGCAAAGCGGTTCTCACGGAAGAGACGACCGACACGTGGAGCGTGTCAGCAGGTGCGCTAACCGGGAACTGTAAGGCCAAGTTTAACTACTTCAACAACAACAAGCGCGTCGGCTGGGCAGAGCTTATTATCGAAAACGAGATCTAGCCGTCGGGCGAGTGAAGCCGAGGCCGATGACGCTCTATCCCTCGCTCGTCGGCCCCGGCTTCTCACGCGCGCGATAAAGGTTAGTTCGGCAGCGTGTTCGGGATCGTCGTAAAGCCCTTCGGATATCCACTGACATACGTACGATCGTGGCGGAGGTTCGGATACGTGCGCTGGTCGACGCACGAATAGGCGATGCACACACGCCGCTGAACCTTCATGCTGCGCAGCTCGGGGTACGTGTCCCCGAAGAGCATCACCGTCGCCGTCGCGTCAAAGCGAAATTGCCCTGGGCAGTTCGCCTTGAGGTTGCGGACGTGCCCGATTTTCGAGCCGTAAGGCCGGCGATAGACGATCATCCGTCCTTCCCGGCCGCCCGCGCAGTACACGTTGTCGACCACGACCAGGTTGTCGTTGTTTGGATCGACGCCGAGTCCGGTCGCGTAGCCGATCTCGGTTTTAAGCGGCAGCTTCGTGCAGCCCGTCGAGCCGACCGGATACTCGACGACGCCTTCGAACTGCCCCGGTCCGTAGCCGTTGACGAAAACGTCGGACTCGTTATCGACGGCAATCGCCTCGCCCAAGGTCATGTACTGACAGCTTAGCTGGTAGGCCTGGGAAGATCCGGCGGGATAAACCAGGACGGTATTGCTGTGGAGGGAGTAGAGCGCAGCATCTTTGCCGATGGCGAGATCGAGCGGCTCGCCATAAGGGTCGGCGATTATCCCCTTCAACTTCGTATCGACGTTATACGTAACGATGCCCTTGGGGTTATCGCTTGCGATGTAGAGCTGATCTCCGTCGGCGACCATGCCCGTCGAATAGGTGATCCCGAGCGATTCCGAGAGCCAGCGAGCGTGTGCGCTGCCTCCGCGGTGCAGCGGCCAATATTCGAGCCGGCCGGTGCTCCCATCGAGCGCAATCAGAATAGGAGTCTGAAAAGCGCTGCGCGCGACGGCC
>DASXGO010000285.1:0-5498 GCA_036489055.1 Candidatus Cybelea sp.
GATCGTTCGCACGCCGAGCTCGCGGCGAACGACCGCAGCATTCTTCATCGCCGGGTGGTAGCGCGCCGCAAACATGAAAGTGAAGTTGCAGGCCCGCAACATCGCCGCGGCGCGTTCGGGTTCGAGCTCGAGTGGAAAGCCTGATGCTTCCAGCACGTCGGCACTGCCGCACGCGCTCGATGCGGCGCGATTCCCGTGCTTCGCAACCGGAATGCCGGATGCTGCCACGACGAGCGCCGCCATCGTCGAGATGTTGAGCGTGTTCGCGTGATCGCCGCCGGTACCGACCACGTCGACGACCATCGGTAACCCATGTTCGACGTGAAGACTGCGCTCGCGCATCGCGCGCGCCGCGCCGACGATCTCGTCGACGTTCTCGCCCTTCGCGGCCAGCGCGACGAGGACGCCGGCCGCCTGCGACGGCGTGTACGCACCATCCATGATCTCGCCGATGAACGCGGCGCTCTCATCTTGAGTGAGGCTCTCGCCGGCAAGCAGCCGGCGCAGCAACGCCGCCGGCGTCATCCTGAGGCTGTCGGGTGTCACCCTGAGCCTCTCGGGTGTCACCCTGAGCCTGTCGAAGGGCGACACCGCAAAAAATTCTTGACGATTTGGCGGCCGTGTTGGCTCAGTACCGATTCCGGGTGAAACTGCACGGCGTGCACCGAAAGCGAGCGATGCGCGATACCCTGCACGACGCCGTCCTCGCTTCGCGCAACGACGCGCAGTTCGTCCGGAATCGTTTCAGGATCGAGGCAGAGCGAATGATAGCGCGTCGCCTCGACCGGCATCGGAAGTTCGGCAAAAACGCCGCTGCCGTCGTGCGTGATGCGCGACGTCTTGCCGTGCATTAGTCTGGGCGCATGGGTTACCGTCGCACCTAACACTTCACCGATGGCCTGTAAGCCTAAGCAGACGCCGAAAACTGGCATCTTGCGATCGATCGCAGCGCGCAACATCGCCAACATCTGCGGCGCATGCTCCGGACGGCCCGGTCCGGGGCCGACGACGAGCGCATCGTAGTCGTCGAGCAGCGGCGGCTGTAAGCGCGGATCGTCGTTGAGCATCAGGTCCGGCGTCGCGCCCGCCGAGGCAAGCAAGTGAACTACGTTATAGCTGAAACTGTCGAAGTTATCGACGAAGAGCACTCGCATCACGCTATCCCGAGTACGGAACGCGCGATCCGAGTCTTATGAAAGACCTCTTCATATTCAGCCACCGGCTCGGAATCCGCGACGATACCCGCAGACGCCTGCCACCAAGCGTGCCCGTTCTGCACGTGCACGCTGCGCAGCGTGATGCAGGAGTCGAAATCACCGCCGTACGACCAACGCCCGATGCTGCCGGCGTAGAATCCGCGGGTCACTGGTTCCAGCCCGTCGATCAGCTGCATCGCGCGAAACTTCGGGGTGCCCGTAACCGTGCCCGCCGGAAACCCGGCGCGAAAGAGTTCGAGCCCGTCGCATTCCGCCCGCAAGCGTCCGGTAACGTTCGAAACGATGTGCATCACGTGACTGTAGCGCTCGATCTGCAGCAGCTCGTCCACCGCAACGCTGCCGTATTCGCAGACCGAACCGAGGTCGTTGCGTCCCAAGTCGACCAGCATCACGTGCTCGGCTCGCTCTTTCTCGTTGGCGAGCAGCTCGGCCGCAATACGCGCGTCTTCCTCGTCGTTGAGCCCCCGCGACCGCGTGCCGGCGAGCGGGCGAATGCGGGCCTTGCGTCCTTCCAACCGTACGAGAAACTCCGGCGACGCACCGAGCAGCTCTCCAAACGGCGTATCGACGAAGAACATGTACGGCGACGGATTCTCGCGCCGCAGCGCGCGGTAGAGGTCGAAGGCGTTCCCTTGAAGCTCGGCACCGAACCGAATCCCGAGCTGCAGCTGGTAGACGTCGCCCTCGAAAATGTGCTGCTTCACTTGGCCGACCAGCTGCAGGAAACGTTCCCGCTCGATCGAGGCCGTCATCGTACTGCAGGCGCGCAGCGGCGCCGGCAACCACGGCCGCGCCGCCAAGAGCCGTTCCAAGTACTCGTCGATGCGGCGTTCGCAGCGATTCGCGTCGGTCCCAGCGCACCAAATCGTCAGCATATCCGTGAAGTGATCGAAGATTAACCAGGTGTCCGGAATCGCGACGTAGGCGCCCGGCATCGCGGGCTCGGATTGTGCGCGTTGCGCGAGCCGAGCGTCGAATCGCGCGGCATCGTAGGAAAATGCGAAGAGCGCCCCGCCGAGGTTCGCGTTCTCCCCTTCGATCCGATGCGATGCGACGAATTCACGAACGCGGTCGTATAAATCGGCACCGGATTCGAAGTTTTCGGTAGCGCGGTAATCGAGACCGATAAAGGAATAGCGGGAAATGCGGCCGCCGCTCTCGACGCTTTCGAGCAAACACGAGGCGTGCGGCCGTCCGAGCGCGGCGAACGCGCCGATCGGTGTGAGAGTGTCTCCCGGAACGACGCGAACGCGCGCGTTCATCGAAGCAACTGCCGCAGCGCATCTTCGTCGAGGATCGCGACGCCGAGTTGCTCGGCCTTCGCGAGCTTGCTCCCGGGCTCGCTGCCGGCGACGACGTAATGCGTTTTTTTGCTCACCGATCCGGTTACTTTTCCGCCGGCGGCGACGATGAGCTGCGTGGCATCTTCGCGCGTTAGGTTCGCAAGCGTCCCCGTGAGCACGAAGGTCTTTCCCGCGAGCGGTCCGTCGGTCGCGCGCGGCCGTTTCGGCGCGGTCGAATCGACGCCGGCGCGCGCAAGACGCGCGATCATTTCACGATTCGCTTTTTGTTTGAAGAAGAGGGCCACGCTCGCGGCGACCTCGGGGCCGATTCCCTCGCTGCGCTGTAGTTCTTCTTCGCCGGCCTCGGCGATCGCCTCGATCGTTCCAAAGTCGCCGGCGAGAATCTGCGCGGTTTGGGTTCCGACGAAGCGAATTCCCAAGCCGTAGAGCAGCCGCGCCAATCCGCGCCCCTTGGAACGCTCGACGTTCTGCAGTAAATTCTCGATGCTCTTGCGCCCCATGCGCGGCACGCGTTCGAGCGCCGCTCGATCGAGTTTGTAAATGTCGGAAATGTCGGCGACCAAGCGCAGCTCGGTAAGCTGCTGCGCCATCACGTCGCCGAGACCTTCGATGTCCATAGCGCCGCGCGACGCAAAGTGCCGCACGCGTTCGTAGACTTGCGCGCGGCACGCCGCATTCGTGCAGCGCGACATCGCCTCACCCGGCGGGTGATCGACATCCGCGCCGCAGACGGGGCACCGGTCGGGCATTTTGAAACGTCTTTCTTTACCGGTGCGTTCCGTCGCGACCGGCCCAACGACGCGCGGAATAACGTCCCCGGCACGCGTCACGAGCACCGTATCGCCGATTCGGATGTCGTTGTTCTTGATGTAGTCACTGTTGTGGAGGGTCGCGCTCTTGACCGTCACCCCGCCGATCTGGACGGGTTTGAGGACTGCATTGGGATTGAGCGTCCCGGTGCGGCCGACGCTCACGGCAATATCGAGCAGCTTCGTTCGCGCCTCTCGCGGTTTGAACTTAAAAGCAATTGCCCAGCGAGGATCCCGTGCGACGACCCCGAGCCGTTCCTGCAGGGCGAAGGCGTCGACCTTGACGACCACCCCGTCGATCTCGTAATCGAGCTCGTCGCGGCGCGCTTCCCACTCGCGGCAGTACTCGAGAACGTCGTCGAGCCGTTCCGCACGCGCGACGTTGGGATTCACGGGAAATCCAAGCGATTCCAAGCGCGAGAGTGCCTCCCACTGCGTTTGCACGCCGGTGTCGGCAGAAACCAGCTGATACGAAAAAAAGGAGAGCCGGCGTTGCGCGGTCAGCGCGGGATCGAGCTGCCGCACGCCTCCCGACGCGGCGTTCCGCGGGTTGGCAAAGACCGCTAAACCTTCGCGTTCGCGCGCAGCGTTCAGACGTTCGAAATCGCTCTTTCGTAGGTACACCTCTCCGCGCACTTCCAAGAATTCGGGCACCGCCTCTGTCACCCTGAGCTTGTCGAAGGGGCGCAGCCGCAGCGGGATCGTCTTGACGGTGCGCAGGTTCGCCGTTACGTCCTCGCCGACGCGGCCGTCGCCTCGCGTGCCGCCGCGGGTCAGAGAGCCGTCGCGGTAATCGAGCGCAATTGCGAGTCCGTCGATCTTGAGTTCGCAGACGTACGCGACGTCGGTGCCGGCGACTTTTCGCGCGCGCTCGTCGAAGGCGTGCAGCTCGTCCGCCGTCACGGCATTCGCTAAGCTCAGCATTGGGCGCGCGTGCTCGAAGGGTGCGAAACGCTCCGAGGCAACCGCGCCGACGCGCTGCGTCGGCGAATCGGGGGAGCGCAGCTCGGAATGCGTCTCTTCGAGCTCGATCAGTTCGCGCAGCAGCGCGTCGAACTCCGCATCGGTAATTTGCGGATCGTCCAAAACGTAGTAGCGGTAGTTCGCCTCTTCGATCTGCTCGCGAAGCGACTCCGCTCGGGAAGCAAGACTCATCGTCGGTCTAGGCTTCTACAGGGACCCTGCCACTCTCCCCAAGGTCGTGCAGCGCAAAGAGGTTCTCGCGCTCGAGCCGTTCGAGCTCGGCATCGTCGGGACGGTGATGACCGACCGCGCGCTCGTCACGCAGCACCGGCACGAGGTAAGCGCCGGTGTACGACCGTTCGTTGCGCGCCACTTCTTCCGGCGTGCCGGTCGCGATCACGGTTCCACCCCGGTCGCCGCCTTCCGGACCGAGATCGATGAGGTAGTCGGCGGTCTTGATGACGTCGAGATTGTGCTCGATGACCAGCACCGTGTTCCCGAGTTTGACCAGCCGCTCCAACACCTCGAGAAGCTTATGAATGTCCGCAAAATGCAGACCCGTCGTCGGCTCGTCCAAGATGTAAAACGTTCTTCCCGTCGACCGGCGCGCGAGTTCCGTCGCGAGCTTCACCCGTTGCGCTTCGCCGCCGGAAAGCGTCGTCGCCGGCTGACCCATTTTGATGTACCCTAAGCCGACGTCGCAGATCGTCTGCAGCTTGACGCGGATCCGTGGAATCGCGCTGAAGAACTCGGACGCCTCGTCCACCCGCATCTCGAGCACGTCGGAAATCGTCTTGCCTTTATATTTGATCTCGAGCGTTTGGGCGTTATAACGCTTACTTTTGCAGACCTCGCACGGTACGTACACGTCCGGAAGGAAGTGCATCTCGATTTTGATGATGCCGTCGCCTTGGCAGGCTTCGCAGCGCCCGCCCTTGACGTTGAACGAAAACCGCCCGGGCGTATACCCACGCATTCGCGCTTCCGGAACGAGCGAGAAGAGCGCCCGGATGTGATCGAAGGTGCCGGTGTACGTCGCGGGGTTGCTGCGCGGCGTGCGCCCGATCGGAGACTGGTCGATTACGACGAGTTTGTCCAGCTGGGCCGCTCCCTTGACGGTGCCGTACGTGCCGCCCGGCGGCTGTTTATGCAGATGCTGGTTGAGCGCCCGCACCAAAACCTCGTTCACCAGCGTCGACTTGCCG
>DASXGO010000254.1:0-8000 GCA_036489055.1 Candidatus Cybelea sp.
CGAAAGCACCACCGTGGCTCCATATTCGAACCCGGCAAACAGCTCCTGCGGCTCCGACCCACGCGGACGGCAATCGGCAGCATAGCCCGGCATCGAGGCGCACAGGCGATACGTCCCCGGTAATAGGGTCAAAAAGATAAAGTGTCCATTCGCGTCCGAAACGGTGTGGCGCAGTTCCGACCCGGAGACTGCGTAAACGACCGCGCCGCCGAGCGCGTGTCCACTTCCTTCGTCGACGACCGTTCCCCAGAGCGCGACGTCGCCCTGGTTCGTCTGCCAATCGATCGGGGTGGACCAGAAGAAGAACTGTGAGAGTAGCAACAACAGTGTGATATGCATCGTTAACTCCTAGCGCAACACGCGCTATTTTCGTAGCGTTTCAGGAGTGCATATCGTGACTTACTCTTCCGGCAACGGTGGGAGTTACGTTGAGAAAAGCGCCTCTCGGCGCGGTGCTTACGAGCTTCACCGCAGCGAGGTGGCGTTCGCGTGCGACCGCCTGCGCGGCGGTTTGAACTTGTGCCAGAATCGAGCGATAGAGCGCGGCTCGCGCGGCCTCCAGTGCTCCTAGCTGTGCTGCGACGTCGCTGCGCGACTGCGCGTCGACCGCGCTCAGCCGCCCAACTCGCAGCGCCGAGTTCGCAGCGGCCGCGCGCATATCGGACGAAATCCCGTCTGCGGCGCCTTGCGCGGCGTAACCGCTTGTGAAGGCGGCAAGCTGGGATGGCAGCGGGAACGCGCCGGCCGCGCCTTCCGCTTCGTTGAATACCTTTTGCAGGATGGCATAGTTTGCACCGGCCTTCGCGCGCAGCTGGGCGTCCATCGCGCCGGCGCCGGCTACGGCGGAACTTTCGAGCTGCTTGCGATATGCGGCAAGTTCCGTCGCGTCGCGCCGTCGCATGGTATCGACGGCTTGCCGGTCCGCGGCATTCAAGGTTCCAAGCTGCGCCTGCAGAGATCCGCGCCGTGCCGCAGGAAGATGCAGCTCGCTAAGCTTGAGGCGAAGCATCAGTCGTTTGCCGGCGTTTTGCCGCTCAAGATCGAACGCCAACGTCGATTCCTTCTCGCGCAGCTGCGCGGCGCGAGCGGCGTAGGCGCGCTCCGTGCGCTCCGTCAGCGCACCGCCGTAAGCGCGCAGATTGAAGTTCGTCTCTGCGGCCAGCTGCGACGTATACGTCGCGTAGCTGCGGTCGGGCGCGTGTTCCGATCGAAGCACGCGCGTCGCAGCGGCGCGCTCCCGCGCACGATCCGCGGGATCGTGCGATCCGGCTGCATTTGCGTGGGCGCCGGCAACCGATGCATCAACACGCATCGCAGCCGTTGCGTTGGCAGCGGCGCCCGCCGGATCGCGCAGACCGGCCACGCTCTGCGTGCTGCGTAGCGCTGCGATCTCGCGATCGTACGCCGCGAACATGCCGTGAAGCGGCTGCTGCGCAGTCAGCTGCGAGATGATGACGTATCCTACCAGCGCGAGCTTTACCACCATCGCCTCAAATACAGGAGCGAGACGCCGTTCGACCCGCCGATCGGGGTATACGACGTCGCGGGATTCACGTTGAGCACGCTGGCGGCAAACGGTTGCGGCTGCTGCAGCGAAGAGAGTGTCGGACCTTGCGCGCTATAGGCCGTGATCCGGTAGGCGTTCGCGCTATTTGGACGCGCCTCTAAGGCAACGCTCTGCTGCTCCGGATAGCCGAAGGTCTGCTGGTAGATCGCGTTGACGTACTTGCCCAAAGCTTTGACCGCGTTCACACCGACGCCGGTTTGTAAGTCGCTCGTGATTTGCACTTCGGTGAAGCCGAGGGCGCTCCCGACCTGCGTCGAGAGCGGCTCGAGCATATTGCGCGTAAACGCGGTGTTGAGCTGACCGTAAGCGAGGCTTCGCGCGGCGGCGCTCGTCGAGAACGCGCCACCGCTCGTAGATGCGACGCCATGAACGGCGCCGAACTGCTGTGCGCCGACGAGCAATCCCAGGATTTGCTCGCGGCTGTACGAGGGATCCGACGCCAGCGCGAGATTCATGGCGGTTGCCGCTCCGGTGACGTGCAGCCGAATCGCCGTTGCCGGATCCGGCACGAACGTCGTCGCGACGGCATTGATATCCGGGACCAATCCGCTCGAAGGATCGAAATGCACGTCGCCGCGCTCGACGTAGAACGTGCGATAGAAGCTCAACGATCCGCCCGTCGAATGAAAACCACCCGCAAGCGTCGGCGCATCGAGCGTGCCGCCCAGCTCGACGGTGCCGGTCGTCCCGATGTCGACGTTCGCGCTTTGAATCCGTACGTCGGGTCCTGCGGCGAACTGCACGCCGTCGAACGCGACATTGGGGAGGCTCGGCTTTGAGCCGCCGCCTCGGTTGAGCGCGATAAATGCCGCCAGCGGCAGCCGCGCTTTCGAGATCTCAAGATTTCCATTGACCGCCGGCACCGATCCCGGCGCGCGCTCCATCGCAATCGTCCCGTTGAGAGTGCCTTGGAAATATCCGGGCAAGTCAAAGCGCGCGTTCGCTGCCGTGCCGCGCAGCTTAAACCGCGCGTCGGCGGGGTGGCCGAGATCGCTGACGGATCCGGCCGCCGACGCCGTTACTCTGCCCGATCCGACGATGGCATGAGATTGGAGCTGCGCGCGCGTGCCGGCGAAGGCAAGCGTCGCTCCAATGCCGGTAATCGGCGATCGCTCGATGGGTCCGTTGAACGTTCCATCGGCGAGGGTCAAGAGGCCGTTGAGATTCGGCGCCGCAGCCGTGCCGCTTGCACCCACGCGCCCATCGACCCGTCCGCCGATCTGCGTTCCTTTGGGCAGCAGGTCGGCGAAGTCGGAGAGTTCCACGTCGTCGGCAGTCACCTCGCCGGTAATCGGTCCGTTCGCGGGAACGATGCGCCTGCCGGATAGAGCGATCGGTGCCGACGCGGAAAACAACGCGCGCCCACGCTCGAGGTCGATGACGCCGTTGCGCACGGCAACCGAATGCCGATCGACCTCGACTTCCCCGGCGACGCGCGGCACGCCGAGGTTGCGGTAGCGTAGATTCGCGAGGGTAAGGTCGTCGCGTACGCGCGGTGCCGCGCGCGTCCCTTCGACGTGCAACACCGAGCTCAACGAGCCGCTCACGCCGAACTGCTTCCCCGTTGCACGCAGCAAGAAGTCTCCGACATTCGGGCTCGTGCTCGTGACCGTCAGCGCCAGCGGATCGCCAGCGTGCAAGCCGAACGTGCCCGATGCTGCGGTCGTCATCGAAGGAACGTCGAGCACGGCCGAGTCGATACGTCCGCGCCCCTTTACCGCCGATGCGACCACGTCGAAGCGTTCGATGGGCGTGCGCCATGCCGTACCGTTGAAGACCGTGGCGTGCGCGCGCATCGCCAGATCGGGATACGCGCCGATCAGCGCGGTCTGTGCGTCGAGCCGGCCGGTGATCGGCACGCTGTATCCAAGCATCGGCAGCCACGTTGCGAGATCCACGCGCCGCGCGGTCGCCGTTACGTCTAGGCTACGCGACGCAGGTACGATCGTGCCGTTGAGCGCGACCTCGCCCGTCGGTCCGCCGAAGTTCAATGCCACTGCGACCGAATCGCCGGCGCTGCTCCACCGCGCGGCGACGGTACCGAGGTCGATGCGTCGATAGCGCGCGTTGACGAAGTTCGCATTGCCGCCGGTCGAAAGCACGCGCGTTCCGGCGACATTAGCGCGCAATGCGAGCGATCCGCTGCCGGCAAACGTGTCGCCTGGATCGAAGAAATCATTGAGATCGGCGAGATCGAGCCGCGGAGCGTCGAGTGCGACGTCCGCGACACCTCCACGACTCGCACGTGCGTTGAGGGCAAGGAATGACGAGCCGACGACCACGTGTCCGCCGCTGACTGCCACCGCGCTCGTGTCTCCGCTCACGCCGCCCTCGAAGTCACGGAAGGCTAAACCGTTAACCGATCCTTCCGGAGCGCTGATCCGTCCGGCAAACGACGGGGACGATCCCGCGCCGGTCACCCGCAAGTCCGCATCGATACTGCCCTGCACGTAGTTTGCTTTCTGCGGTGCGATCGTCGCCACGAGTGCGCTTACGTTCGATGAATGGACGTGCGCGGCGAGATCGTACTGCGGCGTGAGGTTACCGTGCGGCGACACCCCGTTGATCGTCCCCGCGATGCCGACGAAGACCGGACCGATTGCGACCGCCGCGTCGTGTACGTCGAGCGTTCCGGCTTGGTACGCCAAACCGGCGTTGCCGTTCACGTTGAAGTTGCGGTAGCGTCCTCCCGCGATCACAATCGTTCCGGCGATTCGAGGCGAGCGTGGCACTCCGCCGAGCAGCGCACCGAAACTACCCTCGGACCCGAGATTCCCCAAAATGCTGCCGCGCAGGGAGCCGTTGCGCAACACGACGCTGCCGCGCGCGCTACCAGCTCCAAGTGGCGTTGTCACGACGGCGTTGCCGCCGGCCGCGATAACGTTCCGGGTTGCCGTGCCGGCGAGGGTAGCGTTAAGCCTCCCCTTTTCCGCGGGCAGCGGAAACTCGCGCGCGTCGACGAGGCCGACGCTTGCGCCGCTGCGATTGAGCGCGATGCGCGCGTAGAGCGAGCCTGCTCCGTTGCGCGCGAGGAGTGGGCCGACGACGCCGTTGCCGCGCTCGTCAACGTTGAAGAGCGCACCGAGCGATTCTGCGCCTCCCGCGCCCCAGAGCGCCCCGCGCGCGGCGATAGCTTTGGGGTCGTACGCCGTCGCCAGGACCGCCGCGTCAAGCGGAACGTTCGGCAGCAGCGAGCTCACAAACGGCGTGCCGCCCGGTGGCGCGTGCGCCCTCACGAGCATTTCGATCGCGTTGGGCTCCTTGCCGAACGCAACGCGCCCGCGCGCGCTCACATCCACCGCTTCGTACGCGCCGCGCAAACGCACGACATCGAGCTCGTCTCCCGTGAACGCCAGGACGCCCTCAAGCTGCCGGATAGTGGTCCCCGCGTACGTGGTGTGAGGGGAGCGCAGCGAAATCCAGGCCAGCGGCGATTTCGTGTCGCCCTCGACCAGCAATCCAAATGTTACCGGCCCGCGAATCGGCAACCGCCGGCCTTGCGCAAAAGCGCTGCGCATCTGCGCGAGATCGCCGCTCCCGCGAACCGCGATGCGCAGCCGCGGAGTACGCAAGCCGTAGACGCCGCCGCTGATTGCCGCCGGAATACCCGCTAGACTCGCGTGCAGTCCCGGCGTCAGCACGCCGTCGTCGTACACGTCGAGCGGCCCGCGCACGTCTGTGACCGGCCGGGATAATCCGGTGATGGCAATGCGTCCATCGCGAAGGGACGCACTTGCGACAAGATGGCGGCCGAAGCGTCGCGCATCGACGTTATACAGCGTGCCGGATTGGAGCTGAAGGGATGAAGAGTTCACCGCGAAGTCGACCGCGGCTGCGACGGGGAGTTGCGCAGCCGTCCAATGCTGATCGTTGTAGCCGCGGGCGAGATCGATGCTGCCCAAGCCGAGCACCGGATAGAGGCGATCCGGCCGTTCGCCGTACCGCAACATTACCCGATACGTCGACCGACCCGCGGTCGAGATATTTGTGTCGGCCTGCAGATCCGAGGCGTACAGATGCCGCAGGCGCGGTGGCACGAGCCTGCTTTCGTTGATGATGTCGATCGACCCGTTGCTCACGCGCGCCCGCGCCATCAGCTGGGGCCCGGGCCGCGCCGCGGTTTGGTTCAGGCTCGGAACCGGCACGTTGAAGGTTCCATCGGGCCGACGGATGATCGTGACGTGCGGCGACTCGATGTCGAGTGCTTTCAAACCGTAGAACCTACCACCGCCAGGCAAGAGGTCGCGCAGATTGTAGGCGACGTCAATGCGCGGAATTTCGGCAATCGGCTCGTTGCGCAGCGACGTCACGCGAACGTTTTCGAGCGTCGCGTGCGATGTGCCGAAGCGTGTGCCGCCAAACGAAACGTTGACGTGCGCCAGCGTCCGCGCGGCAATCACTACCGCCATTCGTCCGATGGCCTCGCGCTGCCAGAAAGCGAGAAGCGCAACGCATAACAGCAGAATCGCGGCTGCGGCCCACCACCGGCCTGCTCGGATGCGCTTCATGCAAACGTCTTTCCCAAGCGGGGAGCCGCTTATCGCATTCATGGTGCTTCCTGAAAGCATGCTGAGCAGTTCTTAACGCATACGGTCGCCAAGGAAGCGCAAGCTTGAGCTTTACGACGGAGCTGCGGGTGCCCCCGGATTCGACGTTTCTTTCGCTCGTCGAGTCTTTCGTCGTCGACGCCGCGACGCGCAGCGAACTGAACGACGACCAGCAGCGTGGGATCGTTACCGCCGCTAAACTCGCGTTCGAGACAACCGTCCAAGTAGCACTAACGGAGTGCCGAGAGCCTCTGCACCTCGTCGCCGTTTGCTCGCCGTTGAGTCTAGTGCTCTCCCTCTTCGAGCGAGGTCTCCCGGTCGACGATGCGCTCGCGCGGCGCATTTCTGACTGGAGCAAACTGGGCAGCGCGGTCGATGAGGCACATTGGTATCTGCACGGCACGGCCGGTAGCGAGCTGCGTCTGGTCGTCAACCGCACTCATGGGATCGCTACGGCGGATGTCGCGCCGCCTCGAGAAGAAGACGTTCCGCTCGCGCCACCGCAGAAGTATACCGTGCATCGCTTCGAGCCGGACGACGCGCCGGGCGTCGCGCGAGCTTTCTATCTAACATACGGCTACGCGTACGATTTGCCCGCCGTTTACGTCCCGTCGCGCCTAATCGAGCTCAACGAAAGTGGCCGATACGTATCGATCGTCGCGATCGACGCCGCCGGTGACGTCGCCGGGCATTATGCGCTCGCGCGCGGAGGCGACGAACCCATTGCGGATGCTTGCGGCGCCGTCGTGCTCCCGGCGCACCGCGGGCGCGCTCTGCTCAACAAGCTGCGCGACCGCGCTGAAGAAGAAGCGATCGAGCTTGGCCTCGCGGCCTACTATTCCGAGCCGGTGACGGACCACCCGCGCACGCAACACGCCAGCGAAAGCTTTGGCGCCAAAGCTTGTGGCATCACGCTCGGTGAAGCTCCACGCCGGTTCATCGCCCGCCACATGCAGCTTTCCGCAACGTCGCAACGGCAAAGCTGCATGCTGTACGTCAAGGCGCTGAAAAAAAGAGAGGCGCGCATAATCTACCCCCCGCTACGGCATCGCGCGATGGTGGCGGCCATCTACGATCAGCTGCAGCTGCGGGTTACTGCCGCCGCCGGTGGAGGCCCATCGACACAGCGCGGCGTTTTTCACACGACGATTGCTCGCGCCGACGGCATCGCGACGATTGAAATTACAAGCATCGGCTCCGAGACGGCCGAGTTGGTTCGTCAGACCGTCGAGGATTTGTGCGCTACGAATCGCCTCGGCGCGATCTACGCCTCGCTGCCCCTCGAAGATGCCGGCACCCCGGCCGCGTGTGAAGCGATGGAACGCACGGGCCTTTTCTTCTCGGGTGTCGGTCCATGGATGCTCGCCGGCAGCGACTCGCTGCGCCTGCAAATGCCGCTCACGCCGATCGATCTCTCCGAACTGGTTGTCATCGGGGATTTCGGAAGGCAACTGCTCGACTACATCGCGGCGGAGAGCGAGCGCTGCACCGCGATGCGTGCTACAATCGCGAAGTGACGCGAACCTCGGCATCGATCGCCGGCTTTTTGATCCTGCTCGCAGCGGTTGCGCTCTCCGCATGGGCGTACCCTTCGCTTCCGGCTACGGTTCCGACTCATTGGGACATGGCCGGCCACGTCAACGGATATTCGTCGCGTCTCTTCGCGGTGAGCCTCATGCCGGCGATCCTCGCATTGGGCTGGCTGTTGATGCTCGTCCTCCCGGCGATTTCGCCGCGCGGTTTCAGTCTCGGTGAGTCCGCCGGCGCGTTTTACATCGCGATGCTTGCGGTCATGACTCTGTTTTTGATCGTGCATTTCATGCTGCTGCGCTCCGCTATGACGCAAACGATGCCGTCACTCACGTTGCTGGTCGCGTCAATCGGTG
>DASXGO010000260.1:0-2752 GCA_036489055.1 Candidatus Cybelea sp.
GTCGATCTAATGATGGCCTCAACGTCGGCCTGACGTGCGCGACCAAGCTTTTCCGGCGTCGGATACTTCGCAAACAGCGCCGGCGTCGTCATGTTTACGCGCGCGTCGGTCGTCTGCGCCGACAAAATCACCGCGATCAAAAGCTGAAAGACGTCATCGTATTCGAGCGCAGTTACGGCGTGCGGATATGTTTTCTCGAGAATCGCGAGCTGATCGATTGCGACTCGGCGAGGCACTTTTCGTTTCGGGAACGGAATGCGCGGCACGAAGCGACCTATTCTCGCAGCGCGACGTGCGTTCCGTCGCGCGTTACGAGACCGTCATCCTCGAGCGACCCCACGAACTCCCGCAATTCGTCGAGGGTGCGGCCCGCCATCGACGCAGCCAACGAATCGTAGAGATCGAACAGCGATATGCGATGCCCCGGCGGCAGATCGCGAAGCCGATCGACGATGCGGCCTCGCGCGTAGCGCGTGGTCTGGGCGAACGGTACGCGCTGACTTGCCGGCCGGCGCTCCGCTGCCGCGGCGCGCAGACGATCCAGCCGCGCGGCGTCGATCGGCGCCGCCACGCATTCCGCGCGCAGCGGACAGAGCAGGCACTTGGGAGCGCGGGCCGTGCAGAGCGTCGCGCCAAGGTCCATGAGTGCCGAGCTCCAATCGTGCGCGCGGCCATGGGGCACGAGGGAGCGCGCGCGTTCGTCGAGATCGCGCGGCGCCACGGGCTTGGGGTACTCAAGTCCAAAGAGCGCGCGGTTCACGATGCGGCGGACGTTCGTGTCGACCGGTGCGTCGTCGAGATTGAAAGCGAAGGCGCGAATCGCAGCCGCCGTATACGTACCGACGCCGGGCAGCACCCGCAGCTCTCGCCGGTCGTGGGGTAACACCCCGTCGTGGCGTTGCACCACTGCCTGCGCCAACCGGTGCAGCCGCACGGCCCGTGAGTTATAGCCGAGTCCTCTCCATTCGCGCAGCACGTCGGCGCGCGACGCCTTCGCCAGCGCGCTAAGATCCGGAAACCGCCCGACGAATGCCTCGAACTTCGGAACGACGCGTTCAGCCTGCGTCTGCGCCAGCATGAACTCGCTCACGACCGTCCGGTATGGATCCCGCGTCGTGCGCCACGGCAACGAGCCGCGCCCATGGCGTCCGTACCAGCGCAGCAAACGGCGCACAAGTCGCGCCTGTCCTGAGCGCGTCAGGGTCATGCGCGGAGCGTTGCGACGGCGTGGCCGATCCGCCGTATCCCTTCGCCGATCTCGCTGCGCGTCACCGCGGTCAACGCCAGCCGAAAGTAATGATCGCCGCCCGAGTTGGCGAAGAATGCCTCGCCGAATAAAAATGACGCGCCGAGCCGTTCGGATGCTTCGAGCAGCGCTCGCGCGCGAACCTCGCGCGGCGTCGCCGTCCAAAGATAGAATCCCCCGGCCGGCTTGCTCACGCGCAATCCGGCCGGCCAGTACTTGCCGATCGCGCGATCCGCGATCGCGCGCCGCTCAATCAGCTCAGCCCGCAGTTGATCGACGTGTGCATCGTAACCGCGCTCGAGATAATCCGCGACCGCCGCCTGCACGTAAAGGCTAGTCGCCATATCGTAAGCTTGTTTGCGCAGCAAGAGCCGCTCCAGAACGGTCCGCGGCGCCGCCAGCCATCCAACCCGCAAGCTCGGCGCGATGGTTTTGGAAAAGGTCGAGATGTAGACGACGTGATCGGGCGCCAAGGCGGCCAAGGGCGCACCACCGGATGCCAGCGGGCCGTACGGATCGTCTTCCACGATGGGAACGCCCGCGCGGCGCGCGATCGTCGCGAGCCGCTCGCGCCGGTCCGCGTTCATCGTTGCATTCGTCGGATTGTGCAACGACGGCATCGTGTAAATGAAGCGAGGACGCCGGGTGCGCAGAACCGCCTCAACGTGGTCCACGCGCATGCCGTCATCGTCGACGGGCACCGAGATCGCGCGCAATCCGTTGATTTGAAAGACTTGCAGGGCGCCCGGATATGACGGCGATTCAACGATGATCTCGTCACCCGGCTCGGCCAAACTCTGTGCGACGATTGCGATGCCTTGCGTGGACCCCGTGAGCACGATGATGTTGGCCGCCGTAACCGACGCCGCACCGCGGGCGCGCATCCGATGCGCGATCGCGTTTCGCAGCGGTTCGTACCCCTCGGAATCACCGTACGAGAGGACGAACCGCGGATCGCGCGCGACGACCCCGAAGGATTTTGCGAGTTCACCGAGCGGCGAGGGCTCGTCGGGCGCGACGCCTTGAACGAACGAGATGCGGCCCGTCTCGGGCTTGGCGGCGAGCTCCCCGAGCACGTTAGGGAATTCGCCGACCCGCCACGGCGGCAGCGTCACCCACCACGGGACTCCGGCCGCCCGTTCGGGTTGGCCGCCACGCACCTGGGCGACCACCCGCGACCCCGAGCCGACGCGCTGCTCGATCAGGCCGTCGTTAACGAGTTCGCGATACGCGTGAACGACGGTGCTGCGGTTGACGCGCAAACGTTCCGCCAGCGTCCGCTCAGGCGGGAGGCGAGTCGATTCGGGGAGCGTTCCCGCCAAGATGGCCTCGCGCAGATGTTCGTAAATCTGGCGGTATACGGGAACTATCGAGTCGCGGTCGAGTTCCGGCAGAACCCCGGCCCATCCAATTCTGGCCACCGGATGATGCCATTTCGCTGCCCTCCTGGGGAACGCTCTCGGGAGATGCGAAACCCTGCCGCATGAGCACTTCGACAGTACGGCA
>DASXGO010000301.1:0-16620 GCA_036489055.1 Candidatus Cybelea sp.
GTGCCGACGCTCCGAACTTGTCGACGCCGAACGCAAAGCCATGGTCGCCCACGTACTTGGCCCATCCCAGCGTTGCGCCGGCTTCGATCGACATCCGTGCGCCGATCGACGGCGGCAAGACTTCGTCGCGGTAGGTCTGCGGCTGCGCGTCGAACAGCTCCCAGCACGGCATGGAAACCACGCGCGTGCGCACGCCCTTACCG
Source organism: Candidatus Cybelea sp. (assembly GCA_036489055.1). GTDB lineage: Bacteria > Vulcanimicrobiota > Vulcanimicrobiia > Vulcanimicrobiales > Vulcanimicrobiaceae > Cybelea. The sequence goes on from DASXGO010000301.1 coordinate 204, forward strand.
TCGAGAATTTTCTTCGCGTCCACGGCGAGCGATACTTCCGAGCCCGTGGCGATCAGGATCAAATCCGGTGACCCGCCCTCGGCATCGGCAAGGACGTAGGCGCCTTTGGCGACCGCGGCGTCGCGCTCGCCGAGGAACGGTACCTTCTGGCGCGTGAGCACCAGCACGTACGGCGCGTCCTTGGCGGCGACGGCAACCTTCCAGGCTTCCAGGGTTTCGAGCGCGTCGGCCGGACGGACGACGTAGCAGTTCGGCGTCGCGCGCAGCGTTGCCAGTTGCTCGACCGGTTCGTGCGTCGGCCCGTCTTCGCCGAGGAAGATCGAGTCGTGGGTGAAGACGTAAATCGAATGAATCCCGGTCAAGCATCCCAGCCGCAGCGACGGCTTGAGGTAGTCGACAAAGTTGAAGAACGTCGCCGCAAACGGCAGCAAACCGCCGTGCAGCGCGATTCCGTTCGTGCAGGCAGCCATCGCGTGCTCTCGCACGCCGTAGTGAATGTTACGCCCGGCGTAACTACCCGGTTCGAAATCGCCGCAGTTCTTAAGGTAGGTTTTCGTCGATGGGTCGAGATCGGCCGAGCCGCCGACGAGCTCCGGCAGCGACGTCGCAATGGCGTTCATAACCGCGCCGCCGGCATCGCGCGTCGCGACATTGCCGTTCTCCGCGGTGAACGCGGGCCAGGGAAGGTTCGGCGGAATCTCGCGCCGCAGCGCACGTTCCAGTTGCGAACCAAGCTCGGTGTTCGCGCGCTTCCACGCATCGAAGGTGGCCTGCCACTGCTTTTCCAGCTCGGCGCCCTTCGCGCCGACGTCGCGGTAGAATGCGAGCACGTCGTCCGGCACGTAGAAGTCCGGCTCGAGCGGCCAGCCCAGTTCCTCTTTCGCCTTCTTGACGTTCTCCGGCCCAAGCGCTTCACCGTGCGCGAGGTAGTTATCTTGACGCGGTGAGCCGTAGCCGATGTGCGTGCGCACGGCGATGAACGACGGGCGATCCGTTACGTTCTTCGCGACTGTGATCGCCTGATCGATCGTCGCCACGTCATTGCCATGGTCGACATCAATGTACTGAGTGTGCCAGCCGCTTGCATCGAAGCGCGCGACCGGATCGTCGGTCAGGGTGACGTCCGTTGGTCCGGCGAGCGAAACCAGATTGTCGTCGTAGAGGACGATCAGCTTGCCGAGTTTTAAGTGGCCGGCGAGGGAGAGCGCTTCTTGACTGATGCCCTCCATCAAATCGCCGTCGCCGCAGATGCAGTACGTAAAGTGATCGACGATTGCGGCATCGTCGCGGTTGTAGACCGCTCCAAGGTGCGCTTCCGCGATCGCCATGCCGACCGAATTCCCCACTCCTTGCCCAAGCGGTCCGGTCGTCGCTTCAACACCGGGCGTGCGCTCGGCTTCCGGATGGCCGGGCGTTTTGCTGCCCAGTTGCCGGAAGTTCTTGATGTCGTCGAGCGTCAGGTCGTAGCCCGTCAGATAGAGCAACGCGTAGAGCAGCATCGAGCCGTGCCCTGCCGAGAGTACGAAACGGTCGCGATTGAGCCAATGCGGGTCTTTGGGATTGAAGCGCAGATGCCGCGTCCAGAGGGTATATGCCATCGCCGCCGCGCCCATCGGCATCCCCGGGTGGCCGGAGTTGGCCTTTTGAACGGCATCGACCGCCAGAAAGCGGATCGCGTTGATGCGCTGCTCGTCGGCAGGTGAGTTAGGCACTGAGGCTCCTTTCATGCCGGGCCGTTGACACGCGGGGGCGGGCTTATCTGACGCCGTAGCTTCCGCGCGTGACGGTGGAACAACTGCAAGCAGAAATCGCCGCGTTAACGGCGGGAAAGGGCGACGTGCACGGTCGCGACGGTCGCGCCGTCGACCGCGTCATCGCGATGCTCGACGCCGGCAAATTGCGCGTGGCGGAGCCGCGCGACAGCGATTGGATTACCAATGCATGGGTAAAAGAAGCAATTTTGCTCTACTTCGCTCGGCGTAACCGCCGCCTTCCTCCGAAGCGAAACTATCGCAAGGCGGGTGTGCGGTGCGTGAAGCCCGGCGTCGCGCGTTACGGCAGTTTTCTGGCGCCCGGCGTCGTCTTGATGCCGGGTTTCGTCAACATCGGCGCGTACGTCGGCGAGAACACGATGATCGACACATGGGCGACGGTCGGTTCCTGCGCGCAAATCGGCAAAGGCGTCCACCTCTCCGGCGGCGTTGGCATTGGAGGTGTCCTCGAGCCGCCGCAAGCGGTTCCGGTCATCGTTGAGGATGGCGCCTTCATCGGTTCCCGGTGCATTGTCGTCGAGGGCGTTCGGGTCGAACGGGAGGCGGTCGTCGGCGCGGGCGTCGTCCTCACCTCAAGCACTCCGATTCTCGACGTCCGCGGCAACGAGCCGCTGACGGTTAAAGGCCGGATTCCGGCGCGCGCCGTCGTCATTCCGGGCACCCAAAGCAAACGCTTCCCAGCCGGCGAGTACGGCACGCCTTGCGCGCTCATCGTCGGAACGCGGAGCTCCTCGACGGATCTGAAGACCTCGCTGAACGCCGCGCTGCGCGAACACGACGTGGCCGTATGAATCCGCGCGTGATGCAAATCTCAGCTTCGCTCATCCGCGAAGTGTCGGCGAAGAAGAAGAGCAGTTCGATCGATCTCGGTTTGGGCGAGCCGTCGCTCCTGCCGAATCGCACCTATTTCGAGGCGGCCATGCGCTACGTCACGGAGCATGGCGTCAAATACACGCCTAACGCCGGCGACCACGCGTTGCGCAATGCGATCGCGCGGCATTACGCGTACCCGAATATGGCAGCTGCGGAGAACGTTTGCGTCACGGTCGGATCGCAAGAAGCCATGTACGTCGCGATCAAGACCCTGCTCGATCCGTCGCGGGACGAGCTGCTGATCGTCGAGCCGGCGTTTCCGTCCTACCAAAAGATGGCCGCGCTCGAAGGCATCGCAGCGCGCGGCGTCGTGATGCCCGAAGATACCGATTTCGGCTTCGATGCGGAACGCATCGCGGCGGCGGTCGGTGAGCGCACGCGCGCCATCGTGATCTGCTCTCCGTGCAATCCGACGGCCCGTGTTCTTTCCACGGGTGAGGGAGAGAAACTCGTGCGGGCGCTAGAGCGGCGCGCCGGCGAGCCGATCTGGCTCATCCACGACGAGATCTACCGCGAACAGATTTTCACCGACGACGTGGCGGAACTCGCGCGGATGTATCCGCACACGATCGTGACGAATTCGTTAAGCAAGAGTAACGCGCTCACGGGCCTACGTTTAGGATGGATACTCGCGCCGCATGCCGTAGTCGCGCAAGCAATCAAGGTGCACGCATGGGTCGCATCCTGCGCCGACACCTTCGCTCAGCGCGTCGCGCTGCAGGTCTTCGAAACGCCGGGGGCGCTTCAGGAGCACGCGCAATGGTATCGCGAGCAGCGTAGCGGGCTGATGGACGCACTGCAACGAACCGGCCTGCGCTACATCGCACCCGAAGGCACGTTTTACGCCTGCGTCCGCCTGGGGAACGGCGTGCCGTCATACGACGCGGCGCACGAGCTGATCGAGCGGTGCGACGTCGTGGCGATTCCCGGGATTGCCTTTGGCAAGGCAATGGAAAGCTGGCTGCGCCTCAGCTGGGTCTCCTCGCCCGAGCGCATCGCGACCGGTCTCGCGCGCATCGCGGCGTATTCAGAGTTTCTTCATGCTCCGGCGCGAGCATTGGACGAAGGCAAGCTGCCCTCCGGAGGTTAGGCTGTGAACGTGCGACTGTTGGCCTTGGGAACACTGGTAGGGCTCGTATTTTACGGATGCGCGCAGAACGCTGGTTCGCTACCGGCGCCGCAGGGGTTCTCGGCGCCGGCGGGTGCTGCGGCCCGCAACACCGGGCAAGGGCCGACGCTCGACCTTTTTGACACGCCGAGCTCCGGTTCGTGGCCCGAGTACATCGTCGCAGGTCCCGAGCGCTCGATGTGGTTCTCGGAGTATTACACCAAAAAGATCGGGCGCGTGAAGATGAACGGCAAGATGACGGAATTTTCGCTGCCCTACGGTACGGATATTGAGGACGTCGCGATCGGATCCGACGGCAACATCTGGTTCACCGCGCCGGGCGCGAATCAAATCGGGCGCATGACGCCCGGCGGTGTCGTGACGACGTTTGCAATCAATGCTGCCAATCCCGATCCGCGCGGGATTACGCTCGGCCCGGACGGCAACATTTGGTACGTCGAATACTATGACGGCTATATCGGCCGCGTCACGCCGCAAGGAACGATTACGCGCTTTGCCATTCCCGAAGGCACGTCGAGCTCACCTTGGAAAATTACGACCGGACCGGACGGAAACTTATGGTTTACCGAATCCAGCATGGATCGCATTGGCCGCTTCAACCCGAACACGTCGAGCTTCGAATCGTCACTCGTGGTCCCGACGAAATATGCGACGCCATGGGGAATTATGACGGCGCCCGACCATCACATTTGGTTTACCGAACGCAGCGGAGACAAGATTGCCGAAGTAACGTCAGAGGGTAAGATCCGCGAGTTTACGATAGCGCAGCCTACTGCGTATCCGGATACGATTGCAGCAGGTCCGGACGGCAATCTGTGGTTCACCGAAAATCAAGCCTCGCGGATCGCCGCGATCGATCCGAAAAGCGGCAAGTTCGGTGAGGTCCTCACGCTCGCCAGCGGCACGATTCCGACCGGCATCGCCCGAGGGCCAAACAAGAACCTGTGGATCTGCATTTCGTTCTACTCAGAGCCGATGCAAATCGGCGAACTCGCATTTGAGTAGCTACGCTAGCCGATCCAGACCGTCTGGATATTCACGAACTCGTGGATCCCGAACGCCGATAACTCGCGGCCGTAGCCGCTCTTTTTGATGCCGCCGAACGGCAGCCGCGGGTCGCTCGCGACCATGCCGTTGATAAAAACCGCGCCCGCTTCTACCTTTGCCGCGAAGCGTTCTGCGGCAGCGACGTCGCGCGTCCATAAGCTCGAACCCAAGCCGAACGCGGACGCGTTAGCGAGGGCTAGCGCCTGGTCGCGATCGTCGGCGCGCACGACCGCGGCGGCCGGCCCAAAGACCTCCTCGTCGAACATCCGCATGCCGGGCGCGACACCCGCGACGACCGTCGGTTCGTAGAAGAAGCCGCCGCCTTCCACCGGCTTTCCTCCGCAGACGAGGTCGGCGCCGCACTCGAGCGTAGCGCAGACTTGCTCGTGAACCGTCTCGCGCAAGTCCGCTCGTGCGCACGGCCCGAGCTGCACGCGATCTTCCATCGGATTGCCGACGATCAGTGCGCTCGCGAGCCGAGCAAAGCGTTGCACGAACTCGTCGTAAACGCCCGCTTCGACGATGAAGCGTTTGGCCGCAATGCAGCTCTCGCCGTTGTTTTGAAAGCGCGCCGTCACGGCGATCTGTGCCGCCGCGTCGAGGTCCGCGTCGGAAAAGACGACGAACGGGTCCGATCCGCCCAACTCCAGCACGCACTTTTTCAGCGCTTCGCCGGCGGCGCGCGCAACCGCCGCGCCGGCCCGCTCGCTGCCCGTCAGCGTTACGCCGGCGATGCGTGCATCACCGACGACCGCATCGATGGTTTCACCGCGCGCAACGATTGCCCCGAAGAGTCCCTTGGGTGCGCCGGCCTCATCGAAAACCCGCTCCAGCTCGAGCGCGCAGCGCGTAGTATTTGCCGCATGCTTAAGCACCACCGGGTTGCCCGCCATCAGCGCGGGTGCTGCCGCGCGAATCACCTGCCAATACGGAAAGTTCCACGGCATGATCGCTAAAATCACGCCGAGCGGGCGGAACGCGACGTAACTCCGAGCGGCCGACGACGGCGTCTCCTGCGGCGCCAGCATCGCCGCGCCGTTCTCGGCAAAATATTCAAGCCCCCACGCGCACTTTTCTACCTCTGCTCGCGCCTGCACGATCGGTTTGCCCATCTCGCGCACCGCGATCTCGGCTAGCGCATCGTGCTGCGCGCGTAGCGTCCGCGCGACGGCCAGTAGTACTCTCCGGCGGTTGTCGAACGAGGCCGCTTGCCAGCTCGGCGCGCAGTTCGCGGCCGCATCGAGCTTAGCGCCGATTTGCGAAGCGTCCATCAGCGCGATTTGCTCGAGAAGCTCGCCCGTCGTCGGGTTGATGGTCTGGATCATATCGATTGCTGCGACCACGGCCCCGACGGGCCGGCGTAAACTTCGACGAGCCGTTCGGGACGCAGGTACGCGCGGGCGACTCGCTGCACGTCGGCGGCGGTGATTTGCGCGAAGCGTTCGTTGAGCGTGCGGTAATAGTCGAGCGGGAGATCGTTGGTAGCAATATCGATCAGCTGCTGGACCTGTCCGGTCGACGACGCTTCGTCCAGCAGCGCGTTGCTGACCAGTCGCGCTTTGGCCTCTTGCAGTTCGGTCGCCGAAACCGGTTCCTGCCGCAGCCGCTGCAGTTCGCGCCGCACGAATTGCACCGCTTCAACGACGCGCTGCGGCGAGGCGTTGAGCTCCACGCGAAAATCGCCGCGATCGGCATCGGATTCGAGCGTGCTGTTGACGTTATAGACCAGCCCCCGTTTTTGCCGCAGCTCTTGCCAGAGGCGGGACTCATAAGCGCCGCTTCCGCCGAGGATCTGATTGAGCACTAGGAAGGTATTATAATCCCGGTTCGACCGCGAGATCGCCGGTTGACCGAGCCGAATGTAAACCTGATTCGCTGCCGTGCCGATATAGTCATGACCGCTCGTTGCGGGCGGCATCGGCATCAATCGCGGATTTGGCTTTGCACCGTCGTTCTGCCAGCCGCCGAAGGCCGACTCCAGCGCGGCGCGCACCTGTTGAGGTGAAACGTTGCCGACGACCGCAATGGTCGTAAGGTCCGGCCGCCAATACCGCTGCGCGTATGCCGCCAAGTCCTCACGAGAAATCGAGGAAACGCTCTGCGCGCTGGGCTGACGCAGCGTGGGATCGTCACCGGCGAGCAGAAGCCGGTCGTACGCGCGGTCGATCATGACGCCCGAAATGCTCGACTCGGATTGCAAGCTGTTCGCAAGCTGGGTGCGTTCGATCCCGAGCCACGGATCGGCGAAAGTCGGGTGCTCCTCGCCATCGGCAACGATCGCGACAATGCGGTCGAAATCGTTGCTCGTGCCTTGGGCCGAGAAAGCATCGCCGGTCGTGACGAAGGCGCCCATTTCGTCGGTCGCCTTGCGGCGTTGCGCAAAGGGATAAGCAGCGCTGCCGTAGTCCGCTACCGCCGAAGCCAACCGCTCGATGCCCTCTTTGCCTGGCGGCTGGAAGCCCGGCGACGACGCGATCTTCCCTCGCAGCACGAAGGTCGGACGATCGGACTTGGTCTGGACGATGACGCGCAGACCGTTAGAGAGGGTAAACTCCGCCGGCGCGAGCACGCTGCGTGCGGTCGTGGGCGTACGTACCGCGCGCGCAATCCACGACGGCATGACGATTGGTCCGTTCGGAATCCGCTTCGAGAAATCGTCGCTTGCCGCCGCGCTGGTCTTCTGCGAGTTGCCGCGCGGCGGGCTTTCGTTCGGAGTCAAATGACCGACGACCGTCGGGCGGCTCAAGTACGTACGCGCCGCAGCGATTAAGTCTTCGCCCGTCAAAGCTTCAAGCCGCGCATCCTCGTCGGAGAGCTTCTCGCCCACGATGCCGTAGGTGTATCCGGCGAGTCCGCCGATCCCGTCGATGCTGTCCGCCGCATACAAGCGCTCGGCGATCGTCATGCGTTTTGCCGCGACGACCAAATCGGGATCCAAGCCGTTAGCGAGTACGGAGTTGAGCGTTGCTTGAAAGACCGCTTGCGCCTCTCCGGCGGTGCGGCCGGGGTTCAGTACGATGAAAACGTGCAGCAATCCGCCGCGCAGCTGCGTGTCGGCGTTGGCCTCGATCGCAAGGGCGATGTTGCTCTCGACCAGCGCACGATAGAAGGGCGCGCGCTGATTCTCGAGCAGCGTCGCGATGGTGCTGATAGCCGGTTCGCCGCGCTCGGTATCGCCCGGCACCGAGTACGCCAGATCGAGAATCTCGAAGGGGAAAGGAAACTGCGCTTCGACGGTCTGGCCGCTCGACGGCACGGGATCGACTCTCACCTTCGGCGGCAGCCGCTTCGACGGGATCGCACCAAAATAGCGCTGCGCCTTGGCAAAAACCGCCGCGTGATTCACGTCGCCGGACACGACGAGTGTGGCATTGTTAGGAGCGTACCACTCCTCGTAGTAGTGGCGAATCTCGGCGACCGTCGCGCGTTCGACATCCGCCCGGTTGCCGAGCGGAGTACGCCCGGCCGGCTGATTCGGAAACGCGGCCGCGCGAACGCGCGAGAGTAGATTGAAGAACGGCGAGCTTGCATCACCGTCGATTTCGTTCAGCACCGCGTTCCGCTCGATCGCCCACTCTTCGGCGCGGAGCGCCGCATGCTGCATGCGGTCCGCGTCGGTATAGAGCGCTACGTCGAGTTTGTCGGCAGGCATCTCAAAGTAGAACTGCGTGTAGTCGTAGCTCGTTTCGGCATTCATCTGCGCGCCCAATCGCGCGGTGATGTCCGAGATGCCGCCGGACGAAATCTCCGGCGTCCCCCGAAACATCATGTGTTCCAGTGCGTGTGCGAGCCCCGTCTTGCCGGGTGTCTCTTGCAGCGATCCGAAGCCGTACCAGACCGAGCTCTGAAAGACCGGCGCCGCGTGATCCTCGACAACGACCACGCGTAAGCCGTTCTGAAGCGTCGTCGTATAGATGCCGCCGTCTCCAGGGCCACCTTGAGCCCCCGCCGCAACCGGAAGGCCAACCAGGAGCGCAATCGCCGCTACTCGTGTGATCAGTCTCAAACTTTAGTAACTCCTAAATAATACGCGGCGGCGGATTCGACCGCCGCCCAAGGAAGACAACCGACTAGCTCGCAGCCATAGACTTCTACTCCGCGTTCGGCGGCGAGTTGCGTAATGAGCTCGACGACGCGATGGAGCGGCGTTGCAAGATAATCCGTGACGTTCAAGGAGACCTGCACGCGGTCGTCGCCGCGCGGGAACGCGAGCGCACGAAGCGAGCGTAAGCCGCCGTTGCGTTCCCGGATGGCAAGCGCGATTTCGCGCGCTGCAGCAAGGTCGGTTGTCGCAAGCTCGACGTTGAACGCGATCAAAACGTTGCGCGCCCCGATCGCAATCGCGCCCGCGCTCGGGTGGCGCTGAAGCTCCCCTTCGTCCGGAAGCCATTCGAGGTTACGCCGAATATCGGGCAGCAGAAGACGTTCGGGCCGGCGGGCCGCGGCGCCGTAATAAAAGGAAGGGATGCCAAATCGCTTCCAGATCTCGGCGCCGGCGCGATGCGCCAGGGCGACGGCCTCTTCGAGCGTCGCGTCTTCGAGCGGCACGAACGGCAGCACGTCGAGCGATCCGATGCGCGGGTGAACGCCGCGATGGTTGCGCAGATCGATGCGTTCGAGCGCTACGCCCGCAAGCGCGACTGCCGCGGCCAGCACCTGTTCGGCACCGCCGACGATCGTCAAGACGCTGCGATGGTGGACGGCGTCACTTCTCCAATCGAGCAGCCGTGCACCGGTGCTTTCGATCGAAGCGCACGCCGCCGCAACGGTCGCCGCGTCGCGCCCCTCCGAAATATTCGGGACGATCTCGAAGAGTTTAGGCAAGTGCTAATCGTATGGCGGCGGCGACATCGCGCGCGCTGCTCGGCGAGATCAGCTCCGTATAACCGAGTTTCTTCGCTTCGGCCGCACGACGGTCCGCGGCGCTCACGCCGCGCACTTCGCCTGAAAGCCCGAGTTCGCCGAAAACGGCGACGTTGGCTGGGATGGGGACGTTGCGAAAAGACGACGCGATCGCCAGAGCGATGCCAAGGTCTGCGGCGGGCTCGACGATGCGCAGTCCGCCGGCGACCGATGCATAGACGTCGTGCGTGCCGAGTGCGAAGCCGGCGCGCCGCTCGAGCACGGCGATAATCATCGCGAGGCGCTGTTGGTCCAAGTTGTTGGCGAGCCTTCGCGGCGTGCCGTACGCGGCTTCGCCCACGAGCGCCTGTACCTCGACGAGTACCGGGCGCGACCCGACGATGGAAGCCACGACGCATGAACCGCTCGCGCGCTCGCCGCGTGTGCCGAGAAAAAGCTGCGATGGGTTTGTGACTTCCTGCAATCCGGAATCGTGCATCGTAAAGACGCAGATCTCGTCGATCGAGCCGAAGCGGTTCTTATAGGCGCGTAAAATACGGTGCTCGCCACTCGTTTCGCCCTCGAAATAGAGCACGGTATCGACGAGATGCTCCAGCAGCCGCGGGCCGGCAATCGCGCCGTCTTTGGTAACGTGCCCCACGATAAAGCATGCGCAGCCGGTGCGCTTCGCGTACTCCATGAGCGCTTGCGTGCAGTCGCGAATCTGCGTTACGCTTCCCGCGTACGCTTCCGCTTCCGGAAGCCACACCGTCTGAATGGAATCGACCACGATTGCAGTCGGCGCTCGCCGGTCGAGCGCATCGAGCACCGTCCGCAGATTCGTCTCCGGATATACGAGGAACGCTGCGTCACCCCGAGCCGTGTCGGAGGCCGACTCGCCGAGCACTCTCTCCGCGCGCAGCTTGACTTGCGCGGCCGATTCCTCGCCGCAAACGTAGACGACCTCGCCCTGCTCCCCCAGCCGCGCCGCGATCTGCAACAACAGCGTCGATTTTCCGGCGCCGGGCGGACCGCCCACGAGCGTGAGGCTGCCGGGCACGATGCCGCCCCCGAGCACGGCGTCAAACTCCGGTAGGCCGGTGCGAATGCGATTGACTCCGGCGGAGCCGATCTCGCGCAATGGGATCGGCCCGGAGTTTTGCGCGCGCTGCGTCGTTGCGGAGCGCGCGCTCTTCGCGGTAATCGTGAACGGGCGTTCGTCGAACGAGTTCCACGCGTCGCATTGGGGGCATCGGCCGAGCCAGCGTGGCGATTCGAAGCCGCATGCCGAACAGAAGTAAACCGATCGTGACTTTGCCAAGCGAAGCTGCCTTCTGCTGCGTCGCAGGCTTCGCCTAGCCCTGGGCGAATCGCGTGGCGCTTGACTTTTCCGCGGCATTTGCAAATCGCGATCGACGGTCCCGCGGCTGCGGGGAAGACGACGGTGGCCCGGACGACCGCGAAGCGATTAGGGGTGCTCTATCTTGATACCGGTGCCATGTATCGCGCGCTTGCGTGCCTGGCACTCCGTACCGGCACCGACGCCGACAACGGTGCGGCCCTCGCACGCCTGATGCGAGCTTCGCCGGTCGAAGTCGAGCTCGACGATTCGGCCCAGCTCGGCTTTCGCATCACTGCGGGCGGAGAGGAGCTCGACGAGGCGACGCTGCTGAGCAACGAAGTGACGGCGATCGTCTCGGCGGTCGCCGCGCAGGGCGAGGTTCGGACCGAAATGGTGAAGGCGCAGCGGCGGATTGCGCAACGTGGTCCGGTCGTGATGGCCGGACGCGACATCGGCACGGTAGTGCTCCCCGATGCGCCGGTCAAGATCTATCTGACCGCTTCGGTCGTTGCGCGCATCGCGCGCCGCCGTCTTCAATTGGAGCGAGCCGGCGTCGACGTCGACGCCCATCGCCTCGCCGAAGAGATCGACGAGCGCGATCGACTCGATCAAACCCGCGCGATCTCACCGCTCGCGCCCGCCCCGGATGCGCATATCATCGACTCGAGCGATATGAACGCTCAAGGAGTCGTCGACGAAATCTGCGCCATCGTTGCGCGTCTGTGAACACCGGCTTTTACGATTTCGCGAGAGCCTTCGTGCGCGGTGCGACACGTACGCTCTGGCGCGGGCGGGTCTACGGTGCGGAGAACGTCCCGGCGGGTGGCCCACTTATCGTCGCATGCAATCACATCTCGTACTTCGATCCGCCATTCATGGGGTGCATGTGCCCCCGGCGCATCCGCTACATGGCAAAGAAGGAGCTCTTCGAGATTCCGGTGCTCGGCCAGGTGATTACGGCTTTGGGTGCGTATTCGGTGGACCGTCGCGGCAGCGCGACCGCCGCGATCAAGCGGTCGCTGCAAGTTTTACAAGCCGGCGGTGCCATCGGGATCTTCCCGGAAGGTACCCGCAATCTCACGGGGGCGGTCGCCCCTCAGACCGGCGTCGCGTTACTTTCGGCGCTCTCCCAAGCGCCGGTCGTCCCGGCCTGCATTCACGGCACCGACCGGGCGCTTCGTCTGGGTCGCGTGGATGTCGTATTTGGACCGGCGCTACCGCCCCCGGCGGCGGGTAGGAAAGCAACGCGTGAAGAGTTGGCGAAGTTCACGGCGGAGATTATGAAGGCGATCGAAGAATTAGCGGAGAGTATTGGTGGAGATTCGTAAGGCGTCGGTCCAGGGATTTTGCTTTGGCGTCGCCATCACCGTCAAAAAGGCGGAAGAGGCAATCGCCTCGCGTGGAGACGTGACGACGCTCGGACACGTCGTCCACAATCCGCAGATGGTCGAGTCGCTCGCGGCCCGGGGTCTCAAGAATGCTCACAACGTCGACGACGTCGACGCGGGCGCGCTCTTCGTGCGCGCGCATGGGCTGCCCGTGGAAGTCTACGAAAAAGCCAAAGAGAAGAAGCTGGAGATCATCGACGCGACCTGCCCGATGGTGACGAAGATTCACGTGCAAGCCGAGAAGCTCAAGGGCGACGGCTATAAGATCGTCGTCATCGGCGACCCCAACCACCCGGAGGTGAAGGGCACCCTGAGCCACGTCCCGGGCGCGTGGTGTATTCAAAGCCCGCAGGACGTCGATCGGTTACCGCGCTCGAGCCGCGTCGGCGTCGTCGTTCAATCCACCTGGTCGGGCGAGGGCTTCACCGAAATCGTCCAGGCGCTCTCGGCGAAGTATTACGAAGTGCGTGCCGTCAACACGATCTGTACCGATACGCACAACCGGCAAAACGAAGCGCTGCGGCTTGCCAAAGACGTCGAAGTCATGGTCGTCGTCGGCGGCAAGACGTCGGCGAACACCAAGCATCTTGCCGACCTTTCCGAATCGCATGGCGCGCGCGCCTATCACATCGAGGGGCCCGACGAACTCCAAGCCGGCTGGTTCAAGGGTGTTGGGATCGCGGGCCTAATGTCGGGCGCCTCGACGCCGGGCTGGCTCGTCGATAAGGTCGAAGCGCGGATGGAGGAGCTAGCGGCCTCTGCTTAACCTGGCGACGCTCGCCGAACGTTTCGAGAGCGCCCTCGAGGAACGGATTACCGGCTATCGGGGATCTCAAGAGATCTCCGATAGTCTTTTGCGCCACTTCGGTTATGCGCCGTACGGTCCGGCGCGCCGTGGAAAACGGCTGCGGCCCCAGATGGTGTTGCGGGTCGCTGCCAGCGAAGGCGCGCCGATCGAAAATGCGATCGATGCCGCGGTTGCGGTCGAGATCTTCCACAACTACTCGCTCGTGCACGACGACATCGAAGACCACGACGAGCTGCGTCACGGCCGCCCGACGTTGTGGAGCGCGTACGGTGTGGCACGCGCGATTAATGCCGGCGATGCGATGTGCGCGTTGAGCTTCCTGAGCCTCGAGCACGCCGCGGCATATCTCGAGCCGCGCCGCGTTTTGCAGATGCTCGCGCTGCTGCACGAAGCCCATGCCGTGATGTGCGAAGGCCAGTCGCTCGATCTCTTCTTCGAATCGGAGCGGTCCGTCGACTTGCCGGACTACTACCGCATGATCGAGTGTAAGACCGCGCAGCTCTTCGATGCATCCTGCCGGCTCGGAGCGCACGCTGCCGGATGCGACGAAGCCGCGATCGCGTCTTATAGTGCCGTCGGTCGCGCGTATGGAATGGCGTTTCAGATTCGGGACGACGTCGCCGGCATCTGGTCGTCGGTCGACGAGACCGGAAAAACAGTCGCTAGCGACATCGCGCGGCGGAAGTGGACGTTTCCCGTGGTCTGGGCGATCGCGCAGCCGGCCTCTTCGGCCCGGACCATCGTGGCCGATGCGTACGCGCACGGTGGGTCGCTGGACGCGCGAACGGTCGAACGAATCGTCGACGCTCTCGACCTCCTCGGCGCTCGCGCCGCCGCAACCGAGGCCGCCGCCGAACATTTGGCCGTCGTCGAAAATCACCCCAACGCCGAGCTTCGCGAGTTTCTCTTGGCGACGCTTGGCCTGACCGCCGCTCGTTAATGAACGCGAACGGCACCGTGCGCGCGACTGCACGACAGGGCTCTGCGGCTTGGGCTTTGCCGGCCCTACTCCTCCTGGGTTTGATCGTACGCCTCTTTTTCATTAATAACGAAGGCTTCAAGACCGATATCAGCACGTACGATGCGTGGGCGATTGCGCTGGCGCAGCACGGTTTCGGCTCGTTCTATTCGACCATTGGGTTCGCCGATTATCCGCCGGGCTATTTTTATATTCTTGCGGTCATCGGTCACGTTTGGCAGGCGTTCTTCGCGGGGCACGATGCCGGTTATGCCGCCTTGCGCGATCTCGTCAAACTGCCGGCGATTCTGGCCGATCTCGGCGTCGGCGCGTTGCTCTACGCAATCGTTCGGCGCTTCGCGGGGAGGGGATATGCGCTCGGCGCCGCCGCGCTCTACCTCTTCAACCCGGCGACGATTTATGTTTCCGCGCTTTGGGGTCAGGTCGACTCGGTTGCCGGCGGTCTCGCCCTGCTCGCGATCTACTGCCTGCTGCGCAGCGACGACGGCGTTGCTCCGTCGAGGGGCGAGACTTACTGGATCGCCGGTGCCTGGCTCGCCTTCGCCTATTCGCTGCTGATCAAGCCGCAAGCCGCGGTGCTACTACCGTTGATTATTGCCTTCGCTTTTGTGGATCCGAAGCGCCGCCGAGAGCGGCTGACGGCGACCGGGATCGGCATCGTCGCATCGCTGATCTTCGCGCTGCTCGTTAGCGAGCCGTTCCACCTCAGCAATCCGGCTGCGGCCATGGCGTGGCTCTTTCATCTCTATCAATATGGTTCGAGCGTCTATCCTTACAATAGCGTCAACGCGTTCAACCTTTGGGCGCTGCGCGGCACGATGTGGGTTCCGGATAGTCAAGGCATCGTCTTCCTCCCGCAGTATGTTTGGGGCATCCTGCTCGTCGTGGCGGCGCTGGCGCTGGTCGTGTGGCGCTACCTGCAAGATCGCACGCCGCAAGCTTTGCTCGAAGCCTGCGCCATCGCCACGCTCGCCTTTTTCGCTCTGGCGACCCGCATGCACGAGCGCTACCTCTTTAACGGCTTGGTCTTCACGATTGCCTGCATTCCATTCGCCAAGCGCTATCTATGGGGAGCCGTGGCCCTGAGCGCCGTGCTCTTCGCTAACCTCGTATACGGCCTCGAGTACTTGCACGTCGTCACCAACAACGTTTCCGGACTCAACGCGCAGAACTTGTGGGGACCCTGGACCACATTCTTCTCGTTGGTCGCGGTGGGGACGTTCTTCGTGCTCGGCTATCAGTTTCTCGGAACGGTTGAGGCCGGCACGGCGCGTGCCGCGCCTGCGCGCGATCGCCCCACCGATGAGGGGACTGCAGTGGCCGTGCAGACGAGTACGCGCCACTGGTTCGATCCGCGCGAGGGCCTTGTGGCGATGCGCGCGCCGCTCGACTACGCGATCATGGGGGCGCTCGGCGTCGGCAACTTCATCCTTTCGTTCGTCGGCTATTGGTGGCCGTCCGATAAGGTATTCGATGAAATTTACTTCGCCCGCGCCGGCGAAGAGTATCTTCAAAACCTGCGCATCTACGAGAACACCCATCCGCCGCTCAGCAAGCTGTTGATCACGTTTTCAATGATGCTCTTCGGCGGCATGCCGAAGGGACACGGGCTGGGCGGCTGGACGTTTTTGAATGCGATCGTCGGTCACCTCAACAATGGCGACAACGCGTATGGTTGGCGCTTTCTCGACGTCGTCTTCGGCGCGCTCGTCGTGATGCTGCTCTACGTTTTCGCCAAGCGCGTCACCGGCTCGACGGTCTTTGCCACGATCGCTGCGCTCATGCTGACCTTCGACGGCATGCACTTCGTTCAGTCGCGAATCGCGACACCCGAAGGCTTCGTCGTCTTCTTTGCGACGTTAGCGGTCTTTGCGTTCTACCGCTTCTGGATCAGTTCGCAGGTGGGCGAGCGCGCGTACGTTGCCGCGCCGCCGTGGGGATTTGCCGCAGGCGTTGCCGGCGCAATCGTACTCGGCCTAGTGCTCGGCCAGGCCTGCCGCCTGGCGTTGGGGTTCGATATGGCGTCAACCGTCATCGTCACCCTCTACGTCGCTTGCCTTTGCTACTTACTGCTGCGCTATCTCGCATTTCCACGCATCTTCGGCGACGGCCGTCGCGAGCTGACTTTTGCGGAAGGATCGTACGCGCTGCGGCGCGACGGCGGAACGGAGCTCACGGCTGCGGATGGTGGAACGATCGACGCGCGCGGCAAGATCGCTCGCGGCGCCGTCTCGCAG
>DASXGO010000326.1:0-5323 GCA_036489055.1 Candidatus Cybelea sp.
AACGTCTACGTTGCCGACTTCTCCGCGGCGGACCTCAAGGAGATCAACAGCTCGGGTTCGGTCATCAACTCGTTCCCGACCGCCAGCTATGCGTTCGGCTGCTCCGTGGCACCGAACGGTGACGTTGCGGTTACGAGCTTCAACCCCGGCGACGTGAGAATCGTCGCAGGTCCCGACGCCGGCCAAGACTGGGGCGGCGTCGCCCTCGACTGGCCCGGCGGCTTTGACCTCAAGGGCAACTTCTACGTGGAGTGCGCGGACGAAGCGCCGTGCAGCTCGCCGAGCCTCTATGAGTGGCCGGCCGGCGGCTCCTCGTGGATGAAACTCAACTTCAATCACAGCATCGGCTTCCCGGGTGGTATCCAGGAAGACGGCAAGGATCTCGGCGTCATGGATCAAAATGGCGGCAACTTCCAGAACGGCATCTATCTGACGACGGTCTCCGGAAGCACTGCGACCGAGAAACAAGCCTACATCTTCGATGGCAACTGCAGCGGCAGCTACATCGATGATCCTTCAAGCTGGGGCTCGCTCGACAAGAAGCCGGACGGCGTCAGCAAGAAGAAGCTGAAGGGTTACGTCCTCACGAACCTGGACTGCTTCCCGACTCCGCTCACGATCTTCGGCAAGAAGGCCGGAACCGCGACGGGTTCGATCACGGCCCTGAAATACCAGTACGATCAAGGCGTGACGCTCACGCACTAGACTCTAACCTGGCTAACGTAACGACGTAGCTAACCTACCGAAAAAAAAGTTGCGGACCCGCTCCGGCGGGCCCGCAACTTTTTTATAGCGAGGCGCTATCGCGCAAGGTAACGTTTACGCAGTTCGTCGAGCACGACGGCGAGCAGGATGACGGCGCCCAGCAGAACCTTCTGCAGATACGAGTCGACGTTGAGCAGATTCATCGCGTTGTAGAGTACGCCGATCAGAAGCGCGCCGAAGAAGGTTCCGACGACGCTGCCGCGCCCGCCCATCAAGCTGGTTCCTCCGACGACGACCGCCGCAATCGACTCGAGCAGCTCGTCGCCGGTTCCGGTCTGCGGCGATCCCGACGAGAAGAGCGCCATGTAGAGAAAGCCCACGATCGCGGCGCAGGCGCCGCTGATCATGTAGACCGCCGTCTTGACGCGCGTGACGTTGATGCCGGCCAGCCGCGCTGCCTCTTCGTTTCCGCCGATTGCAAAGACGTAGCGCCCAAAGCGCGTGCGATTGAGCAGTACCGATGCGATCACGATGACCGCCAACATCCAAATGACCGGCACCGGGATGTTCGGAATGTGAAGCGCGCTCGTGAGACCGCCTAAAAACGAACCGATGCCGGTGTTTTGAAAATCGGCGCTCTGCAGCGCGACCGGGCGGCCGTGCGAGAGAATGAAGGCCGCACCCACTGCCATCTCCAGCATAGCCAGCGTCGTGATGAAGGGCGGCAAGTTAAGTTTGACGACCGGCAAGGCGTTGACCCAGCCGGCCGCACAGCCGACCGCCAGCGCCACAATCAACGTCGCGGCGATCAGGGGAAATCCGCCCAAATGGACGGTGTTTGCGAAGAGTGCCGCGACGACGCCGGTCAGCGCTACGAGCGAGCCGACCGAAAGGTCGATGCCGGCGGTGATGATGACGAACGTCTGGCCGACGCCCAAGATGCAGTTATACGTGATCTGCCGCAGCACGCGAACGATATTGCTGGGTTGCAGAAATGACCCGTGCGAAGCGACGTCGACGACCACTACCAGCACGATGATGAAGGCGACGGCACCGCCGATGCGCAGCCAGTAGTCGAATCGTTCGCGCTGCGTCATGCGGCGGCACCGGTTGCAACGGCGATCACGCGATCGGGTGTTGCCTCGGCCCGCGAAAACTCGGCGGCAATCCGTCCGTCGCGAACGACGAGCACGCGGTGCGACATGCCGAGCATCTCCGGCAAATCGCTCGAGACCATGACGATCGCGGCGCCGCGCGCAATGAGATCGAGCATCAGTCTGTAGATTTCGCTCTTCGCGCCGACGTCGATTCCGCGCGTCGGCTCGTCGAACAGAAAGACGCCCGCTTCGCCCAGCAGCCATTTCGCGAGCACGACCTTCTGCTGCGTTCCGCCGGAAAGGTTGCGCGCGAGCTGTTCCGTTCCGGGCGTCTTGATTTGCAGCTCCTCGATCAGGCGAACCGTTGCCGCCCGCTCGCGCGCGATATCGACGAGCTGATCGCGGTCGACGAAGTCGTTGAGATGGGCGAGCGTGACGTTTTCGCGGACCGTCATGCCCAGCACGAGACCCTGCGCCTTGCGATCCTCGGTAATGAACGCCACGCCGGCCGCGATGGCTCCGGCGATGCGCCCGGTATGCAGCTCCCTGCCGTCGATGCGAATCTCGCCCTGCACCGGTGCGTCCGCTCCGGAAATCGCGCGCAGAATCTCCGTGCGTCCGGCCCCGATTAAGCCGGCAAGACCGACGATCTCCCCTGCGCGGACCGAGAAACTCACGTCGTTGACGATGCCCTCGCGGTGCAGCCCGCGCACCTCCAGCCGCACCGGCGCACTCTGCGGCACGGCCGGAAGCTCGGGGAAATGCGACGCGAGACGCCGCCCGACCATCGCGGCGATGATTTCTTCGGCCGGAAACTCGCTCGCCGGCCGCGTCTCGACCACTCTGCCGTCGCGCAAGACGGTGACGCGATCCGCGATTTTCGGCAGCTCTTCCATGCGATGCGAGATGTAAATGATGCCGGCGCCGCCGGCGCGCAAACGCCGCACGATCGTGAAGAGCCGCTCGATCTCGCGGTCGGCAAGCGCCGCGGTCGGCTCGTCCATCACGATGATACGCGCCGACCTCGCGAGCGCCTTCGCGATCTCGACGAGTTGCTGCTGCCCGACCGAGAGCCGCGAAACCGGCACGCCGAAGGGCAGCTCCAAGCCCAGCCCGTCGAGCGCGCGGCGCGCGCGCTCGTTGACTGCCGCCGAATCGATGATGCCCGAGCGGGTCGCTTCCGCACCGAGACTGATGTTTGCCGGCATGTTGAGCTGTGGCACGAGCGTAAACTCTTGATAGATCATGCCGATGCCGAGACGCTGCGCTTCTTGCGGCGAGCCGATCCGCACCGGCGCGCCGTCGATGAGAATCTCGCCCTTGTCGGCAGGCAGCGCGCCCGAAAGGATTTTCATCAACGTCGATTTGCCGGCACCGTTCTCGCCGACGAGCACCAGAACTTCGCCGGCGTTAAGCGTTAAGGAGACGTCGGACAGAGCGCGTACGCCGGGAAAGCTCTTCCCGATGCCGCGCATTTCGAGGAGCGGCGCCAAGCTACGGAGCCGAGGCGTTCGCGCGCGTGTACGTCCCGACCGGAATCTTCACCACCGGCTGCGGCGTCTTACTGTTGAAATACGCGTGGATGATATCGATCGTCGTCGAGCCGATTTTCGCCGGATATTGAATCGCGTCGCCGTACATATCGCCCTTCGCGATCGCGGAGCGCGCTTCGGGGGTCGCATCGTATCCAACGATCGCAATGTTTTTGGCTCCTGCGGCTTTGACGGCCGCCATCGCCCCGAGCGCGGAATCGTCGTTGATGCCGAAGATGCCTTTGAGGTCGCGATGTGCTTGGAGTACGTCCCCGGTATCGCTGCTCGCCTTGTCGCGCGTACCGCCCGAATCAACGTCGGCAACGATCGCGACACCCGGACAGAGCTGCGCGAGCGCCATCTTGAAGCCTCTGACTCGATCTTGAACGCTCGTCACTTCGGGCTCGTCGATGATTGCGACGCTGCCCGTTTTGCCCACGGCTGCGCAGATCAGTTTCCCAGCCTGGTAGCCGCCCTGCACGTTGTCGCTGGCAATGTGCGCGACGACGCGTCCCTGCCGGCTCGTGCTCGCAATGTCGGCGGTGAAGACGGGGATGCCCGCATTATTTGCCTCGGCGATCGCGCTCCCGATCGCCTGCGAGTCGTACGGCGTGAGTACGATCGCATCGACGCGCTTGGAGATGAAATCTTCGACTTGGCTCTGCTGTTTGGCGTTGTCGCGGCTCGCATCGACGACGATGAGCGCATAGCCGTATTTAGCCGCCTGGCTGCGCATCCCGGATTCCATATCTTGATAGAACTGCGCTTCGCGGTTCTGAATTGAAACGCCGATCGTCTTGTGCGCACCGGCCGCCCCGGAGGGCGGCGCCGAGGCGGAGGATTGCGACGTCCCGTGCGAACAGCCCGCGAAGATGGCACCGGCAATCACCGCCGGGGCAATACGAGCAAGCTTTTTGATCAATTTGATCTCCTTCAAGGCTGCCTTATTGTCCACAGGCTGTGACATTAACTTGTGCAATCTGTGGAAAAACGGCCCAAAATTGCCGGTTCTAGCTCTCGGCCGCTTGCCGCCGATCGACTTCGCGCCAGCGGTCGGGTAACGGTTCGCGCGCGAACGAATGCGGAAACGTGCCGTGGGGATTGCGTTTGAGCCAAGCTTCGGCACGCGCCGTTAGGTACTCAAAGTCGTGATACTGCCCTTCGCCGCGCGTCCGCCGCATGATCGCGATCGCGGGAGCGACTTGCCGCCAACAGTAAACGATGAGACGCGCGAAGAGGTCCATGAACGCGTCTTCAGAGACGTAGCCGCGCGCGACGAGCGTTCCTATGACGTTGAGCCAGTTGCACGCGATCATTTCGGGGTGGGCGGCGGTATCGACGTAGCCGACGCGTTCGAGCTCACGCCGGTAATCCGGATCCTCGAGCCGCTGTGGGAGCTGCTCTTGAATATACGTCAGTGCAGCTTGTAGCTCGGGAACGCGAAATTCGCGTTGCAGTGAGAGGAGCGCCCCCAACTGATTCCCCGCGCGAATGTGCCGCAGCTGGATCAGCGCCGCGATGACACTGCCGAGGATGACGAGGAACGTCCCAACTTGAGCCCAGGCCGCGATCGTATCGGCGCCCATTGACGCCGTCATTCTTGCCCGATGCGCAGGAGCCTACTGCCCTAGACACCACGGCGGCTGCGCGCAGTACGCAAAACGCGTCATGCTTTCCCTCGCCTTTTCAGCCGCGATGCTCGGCATCGAAGGCTACGTCGTGCGCGTCGAAGCCGATAGCGCTCCGTGAACGCCGGGTTTTGCCATCATCGGGCTCCCCGACCGCGCGTTGGGTGAAGCACGCGAGCGCGTGCGGGCCGCTATCGTCAACTCCGGATTCGCGTACCCGCCGGGACGCCTTTTAGTAAACCTTTCGCCCGCCGACGTACGCAAAGCCGGGCCCGCGTTTGACGTCGCCATTGCACTGGCATTGATGGGGATCGACGAGCAAATCGATCAACTCGACGATGGCCGCCCAGCGCTCCGTTGC
>DASXGO010000345.1:0-14003 GCA_036489055.1 Candidatus Cybelea sp.
TGCGCTCGGACGCATGGAACGGCGGTTGGATCGCGCCCTCGAGGCACAGCCGCGGAACGGACTCGATCCCTACGAGGCCGCCGATCGCGTCATCAGCGAGCTTGGTCTGGACGGCTGACTTTGGGGAAAATCGCGCGCTGCCGTCGAAAGGCTGCGCCCCTATGGCACTTCGAGAACCTCGGGACAGGCCCACGATAATCGAGCGGCCTGCCGGGCGCTGGACCCGCAAAGGACCCGGTGCCGGCGCTTTGGATCGCACGATTTCGGACGTTCCGGTTAAGACCGTCTACGGGCCGGAGGACGTAGCCGGTATCGATTTGCCGTGGCCCGGCGACTTTCCCTATACGCGCGGCATCCACCCCAACGGCTATCGTGACCGCTTGTGGACGATGCGACAGTTCGCCGGTTTCGGAAACGCCGCCCAAACCAACGCGCGCTATCACTTCCTGCTCGAGCACGGGCAGCACGGGCTCTCCGTCGCCTTCGATATGCCGACGCTCATGGGCTACGATTCGGACGCGCCGCAAGCGCGTGGCGAAGTCGGCAAGTGCGGCGTGGCGATCGACTCCCTCGCCGACATGGAGATGCTCTTCGACGGCATCGACATGGGCGACATCACGACGTCGATGACGATCAACGGCCCCGCGTGCATCGCGCTCGCGCAATACGTTGCCGCGGCCGAGAGGAAAGGGATTTCGCGCGCGAAGCTCGGTGGAACGATTCAGGCCGACATCCTCAAGGAGTACATCGCTCAAAAGGAGTGGATCTTCCCACCCCGTCCCCACATGCGCATCATCGTCGATATGATCGCGTTCTGCACGCGCGAAATGCCGAAGTGGAATACGATTTCGATCTCCGGCTATCATATTCGCGAGGCGGGTTCGACTGCGGCGCAGGAGCTTGCGTTTACCCTTGCGGATGGTTTTGCGTACGTCGAGGCCTGCATGGCCGCCGGAATGGACGTCGACGAGTTCGCACCGCGCCTCTCGTTCTTCTTCAATTCGCACATCGACTTCTTCGAAGAGATCGCGAAATTCCGGGCGGCCCGGCGTATTTGGGCGAAGCACTTACGCGAGAAGTACGGCGCTCGCAATCCGCGTTCGTGGCAGCTTCGATTTCATACGCAGACCGCGGGCTGCAGCGCGACCGCGCAGCAGCCGGAGAACAACATCGTACGCGTCGCCTACGAGGCCATGGCCGCGGTTCTCGGCGGCACGCAGTCGCTGCACACGAACTCGATGGACGAAGTCTTGGCATTGCCGACCGAAAAATCGGTCGAGATCGCGCTACGCACGCAGCAGGTACTCGCCTACGAAACGAACGTGACCAACGTCGTGGATCCGCTCGGCGGATCGTATTTCGTCGAGGCGCTCACCGACGAGCTCGAACGTCAAGCCGAAGCCTATTTCGCGCAAATTGCCGAATATGGGGGCGTGATCGAAGCGATCGAAGCCGGCTTCTTTCAGCGGGAAATCGCCGAGGCGAGCTATCGGTATCAGCGCTCGATCGAGACGCACGATCGCATCATCGTAGGGGTCAACGGCTTCGCGCACGAGGAAGAAGAGCCGATCGATTTGCTGAAGATTACCGAAGAGACCGAGCGCGCCCAGGCGCGCGCCGTACAGAACGTACGCTCGAATCGCGATGCAGGCGCCGTCTCGCGGTCGTTGGAGCGTCTGCAAGCCGCGTGCCGCGATCCGAAAGATAACTTGATGCCGCATCTGATCGATTGCGTCAACGCCTACTGCACCGAGGGCGAGATCGTCGATGCGATGGCGTCGGTGTACGGACGCTACACCGAACGCGCGGTGCTTTGAAATGCGGCACAAGCACGGCGTACGCTGCCGCAGCGATATCGAGATCTACCGCATGCGCCGCACGCTGCGGCGGGTCGTGCGTAAACTAGAGGAAGCCCTGAACTTGAGCCGCCGGCGTGACGGCAACGATGGGATCGAACATGGCCGACCGACCGCTGCGCATCGTCATCGCTAAGGCGGGGCTCGACGGGCACGATCGCGGCGCGAAGGTGATCGCTCGCGCGCTGCGCGATGCCGGCATGGAAGTGATCTACACCGGACTCTTTCAAGCGCCCGAACAGATCGTCCAGACCGCGATTCAAGAAGATGCCGAC
Organism: Candidatus Cybelea sp.; assembly: GCA_036489055.1. Classification (GTDB taxonomy): domain Bacteria; phylum Vulcanimicrobiota; class Vulcanimicrobiia; order Vulcanimicrobiales; family Vulcanimicrobiaceae; genus Cybelea. The sequence goes on from DASXGO010000345.1 coordinate 2,132, forward strand.
GGGATCGGCCTTTCGATTCTCTCTGGCGCGCACATGACGCTCTTCCCGCTCGTCGTCGAGCAGCTGAAGAGCCGCGACGCGAGCGATATCGTGTTTTTCGGCGGCGGAACGATTCCGGCGGAGGACGCCAGGCGACTCAAAGAGCTGGGCGTGCGTGAGATTTTCACGCCCGGCGCGCCGCTGCAGGAGATCATCGACTTCGTCGAACGCGAATGCGGTAAACGGCGGGCGCTCGTAGGTTAGCCGTGGGGAACGTTCGAACGCGCGTCGCGCCGTCGCCGACCGGCGATCCGCACGTGGGGACGGCGTATGTCGCGCTCGTCAACTATTGCTTCGCACGACAATCCGGCGGCGAGTTCATTCTGCGCATCGAAGACACCGATCAGGCGCGCAGCACTGCCGAGAGCGAGCGCGTGATCCTGCAGACGCTGCGCTGGTGCGGACTGGATTGGGATGAAGGCCCGGACGTCGGCGGTCCGCACGGCCCGTATCGTCAAAGCGAGCGTTCCGAGATCTATCGCGAGTATGCCGCGAAGCTGCTCGCGAGCGGACATGCCTTCAAGTGCTTCTGCACGCCGGCGCGGCTCGAGGAGATGCGCGTCGCGCAGCGCGCCGCAGGGCAGCCGTCGCGTTACGACGGGCTTTGCCGGACGTACTCCGAGGAGGAGGTCGCGCGACGCGAAGCGGCAGGCGAACCGTACGTCATCCGGATGGTCGTCCCCGACGAAGGCAGCTGCATCGTGGACGATCTGCGCCGTGGCTCGATCGAGTTCGACTATAAAAGCGTCGACATGCAGGTGCTCGTCAAATCCGACGGCATGCCGACCTATCACCTTGCCAACGTGGTCGACGATCATCTCATGAAGATCACGCACGTCTTTCGCGGCGAAGAATGGGTCTCGAGCGCTCCCAAACACCTCCTGCTCTATACGTACTTCGGCTGGGAGCCGCCGAAGTTGCTGCACCTGCCGCTTCTGCGGAATCCCGATAAGAGCAAGCTGAGCAAACGTAAGAATCCAACTGGGATCCTGTTCTATCGCGCGATGGGCTATCTGCCGGAGGCGCTCGTCAATTTCTTGGCGTTGCTTGCCAACGCGGCGCATGAAGGCGAAGACGAGCTGATGGACCTGCCCGCGATCGTGCGGCGTTTTCGAATCGAGCACGTTCCGATCGGCGGCCCGGTTTTCGACGTGGCAAAGCTCGATTGGCTCAACGCCCGCTACATTCGCGAGCGGCTCGATCCCGAGACGTTCGTGGAACGCGTCAAAGAGTGGGCCGTCTCGCCGGATCGGCTCACGCGCATCGCAGCGCTGGCGGCACCGCGAATCGAACGGCTGAGCGATCTGGGTTCGCTGCTCGCGTTCCTGTTCTCGGGACGCCTCGCAGTCCGCGCGGCCGATTTCGCCGGCAAAAAAATGGACGAGCAGCAAGCGCGACAGGCGTTGACGCTGACGCTCGCAGAGTTCGACGCGCTGCCGGTTTGGAATGCATTTGGAATCGAGGATGCGATTAAACGCGTCGCGGAGTCGCTCGAAAAGAAAGTACGCGACGTGGCGCGGCCGCTCTACGTTGCGATCACCGGGAGCCCGACGTCCATTCCGCTCTACGATTCCATGGAGCTGCTGGGACGCGATCTCTGTCGCGAGCGGCTGCGCAACGCACTGGACGTTCTTGCGCGCGAGGCCGTGCCCGCATGACGCGGGCGATCGTTCTGGCCGCCGGCAAGGGCACGCGCATGAAGAGCGCGCGCTCGAAAGTCCTGCATGAGATATGCGGCCGCCCGATGCTCTGGTACGTCCTCAAAGCGCTCCGACGCGCCGGCATTTCGGAGATCCTCGTCGTCGTCAACGAAGAACTCCAAGCGGAGATCGAGCGATTCGACGTCGAGAGCGTCTTGCAAAGCGAACAGCTCGGCACGGGTCATGCGGTACGGGTAGCGCTCGAGCGGTTGGAGCCGCACGTAAACGGCCGGGTCGTCGTGGCGTGCGGTGACATGCCGCTGGTGACCGAAGAGATCTTTCGCGGCATGGTGGGATCGCTCGACGGGGGCGACGGCGACGACGCGATCATGTCGCTGGTCACCGTGAAGATGCCGCTTCCGTCGTACTTCGGGCGGATCGTGCGACGCGGAACGACCGTCGAGCGGATCGTCGAAGTCAGCGATGCGACGCCGGCGCAGCTCGAAATCGACGAGATGAACGCCGGAATCTACGCCTTCGACGAAGCGGCGCTGCGCGACGCGGTAGCGCGGCTGCGTAACGAGAACGCCCAGTCGGAATATTACCTGACCGATACAGTCGCTTATTTCGTCGACGCGGGCAAGCGGGTGCGCCCGGTCCTTGCGGGCGATCATTTGCAGGTGCTCGGCATCAACGATCGCGTCGAGCTTTCGCGGGCGCGCAAGGAGATGAACGCGCGGCTCTGCGCGCAGCATATGCGCGACGGCGTTACGATCGTCGACCCCGATACGACCTATCTAGAACCTGAGCTTGAGATCGGTACCGACACCGTACTCTATCCCAATACGACGATCGCGCGGCTCTCGAAGGTCGGTAAGGCATGCGTGATCGGTCCCAACAGCCGGCTCTCGTACGCGGTGATCGGCGACCGCGTCGCGGTGCGCGAAAGCGTCGTGATGAACTCCACGATCGGCAGCGACGTCTCCGTTGGGCCGTTCGCACATCTGCGCGGGGAGACGACGGTTGCCGAGCGCGCTCACATCGGAAACTTCGTCGAGATCAAAAAATCGAAGCTCGCGCGGCGCGTCAAGGTGAGCCATCTTTCGTACGTCGGCGACGCGACGATTGGTGAAGGAACCAACGTCGGCGCCGGAACGATCACCTGCAACTTCGACGGCGTGAAGAAGAATCAAACCATCGTTGGCCGGGACGTTTCGATCGGCTCCAATACCTCGCTCGTCGCGCCCGTCGAAATCGGCGACGGCGCGCTGACCGGCGCCGGAGCGGTCGTGACCAGGGACGTGCCTGCCGGCGAGCGCGTGGCCGGAAACCCCGCGCGCCCGCTCCCGAAGAAAAAATGACTATAGAGCTTGACTAACGTTAGTCATCGGCCTATTCTCGACTTATGAGACGCGCAAGCGTCGCGGAGGCGAAGGCGCACTTTTCAGCACTGATAAAGCGCGCCGAGTTAGGGGAAGAGGTCGTCGTGACGCGCAGTGGTATGCCCGTCGCTCGGATCGTACCCGCGACCCCCGCAAAGGAGCGTTCCTTTGCAAACGACGAGGGACTCGGTTTTGTTTCCGACGATTTTAACGCGCCTCTGCCGCCTGAGTTGCTCCGGCAATTCTACCAGTGAGGGTCCTTCTCGATACGCAGATCTTTCTTTGGATGTTTCTCAACAAGGGAAAGATAGGCGCGAAACTATGGACGGTGCTGCGGAACGGTGACAACGAGCTCTACCTTTCGGCCGCCAGCGCCTGGGAGATTGCCATCAAAGTCCGCATTGGAAAAATGAAGCTTCCGAATAGCCCCGTGCTCTACGTACCGCGCAGAGCTCGCGAATCTAAAATTTTATCAATGCCGATCAGCGAAGAGCACGCCCTCGCGGTTGCGGAACTGCCGATGGAACACACCGATCCATTCGACAGAATTTTGGTGGCTCAGGCACAACTCGAGAGCCTCACGCTCGTTACGAGCGATCCCGTCTTTAAAAGATACGACGTAAAATGCGTTATGGCATAGCGCTCCTCGCATTGATGGTGACGCTCCTCACGCTGCGTGGGGCTGCGGCCGCGGCGCAGCAGCCGAGCGCGCTCGATCTGCGCATCAACGCGTTGAGCGCTCATGCGCTGATGAGCGAACCGGCGGCACTGCTCGTCGATCCTGCTCGCCAGGCGGCGGCAATTCGGCGTGCGCACTGGACGGTTTTCGGATTCGTCGTTACTCAGCTCTTCCAAGCAATTGCGCTCTTCTATCTCTGGAGCTCCGGCGGTGCGGCGTCGCTGCGCGACCGGCTGCGTCGCCGTTTTGGCAACGAATGGAGCGTGCGATTTCTGTTCGGCGCTGCACTGGCGCTCGTGGCGCGGCTCGCCGCATTTCTGCCGTCTTTTTATCTCTACCGGGTGGATCATACGCTCGGTCTCACGTACGAGCTGACGCGATATTGGGGGCTCTATTGGATTGCGCATACGATCCTGGCAATGCTAATTTCCGGTTTCATCGCGGCGGTCGTGCTCTGGCTCGTCTCGTGGACGCACCAATGGTACGTCTATGCCATCGGCGGCATACTTGCGGCGACCGTGATTTGGTCGCTGTTCAATCCCACGCGGTTCGAAACGTTCCCGGCAAGCACCCCGAAAGAGTTGCGCTACGCGGCCGCTTTCAGTCAGGCCGTAGAGCACGATCAGCTTTCGATCGCGCTCATCGACGGCGGCATCATCATCGTCTTTGCGGCGATCGCGGTCATCATTGCGGATCGCGTCAAGTTCCGGCGGGATGACGATCCGCTCTCGCGCCTGGCGATCGTCGGTGCGCTGCTCGCCCTGGTCTATCTGGGCGCCGTTCCGGTACGCGACGCGGTGCAGAGAACGTACGATTTTGCCGATGACGATTATGCGGTGAACTTCACCGACGACTCCACCGGTGCGGTACGCGCGTTCGTTCGGCTTGCCGACCATCGCATGGTAGAGGTCTGTCCCGAGCTGAGCGCGACGCTGTTCTTATATACGGCCCCGGGCATCGGTCCGCGCGTCGCGGCGATCAATCACGTTCCAAGCCGCTGCCCGCGCTAGGATTCGCGTGCGGCAGGCTCCCACGTATTGACGAACTGCATCGCCGCCTCGATGCCGTCGTCGAGCCAGCGCTCGACCCCGTCGGCTGCGGCGGCGACGATCGCGGGCAGCGCTCGACGTTCTTCGTCGCGGAACTCGCTCAACACATGATCGACGCCGTCAAACTCCGGCCGGCCCAGACCGATTCGGATTCGCGGAAAGCCTTCGCCGATCGTCGCGATTACGGAACGCAATCCGTTATGACCGCCGTGACCGCCGAACGGGCGCATCCGAAGCTTTCCAAACGGAAGATCCATGTCGTCGCTCACGACGAGTACGCCGTCGGACAGCGTGCGGTACCAGCTCGCAATCAAGCGAACCGGCGTCCCGGACAGATTCATGAACGCAACCGGCTTGACGAAGACGACGTTGCGAGCGGCATCGACGGCCTGCTGAGCCCCGTCCTTCTTTTTCCAGTTGGTGACGCCGTAACGCCGCGCAACTTCATCGGCGACCATAAAGCCCACGTTATGCCGCGTCGCCGCGTATTCGGGGCCGGGATTTCCTAACCCGACAACGAGCCTACGCTGCTGCCGTTGAAAGACTTACTTCTCCTCGGAAGCGGCGGGTTCGGGCGTCTCGCCGATGACCTCCGGCTCGGCAGCTTCCTCGGCGGGAGCCTCAGCCTCTTCGAGCTCGCGCGCCGTCCGCGACGGTTCGATGGCAACCACGACCGTCTCCGGTGCCGTGAGCAGACGGAATCCGGCAGGCAAGCCTACCTCACCGGCAGTGATGTGCTGGTGCATCTCGAGCGGCGTCACGTCAACTTCGAGATGCTCCGGTATTTGGTCTGCGGGTCCGGCGACTTCGAGTTCGTGCGTGATCACGTCCATAACGGCGCCGGCGTTGCGCACGCCTTCGGCCACGCCGACGGTGACGATCGCAAGCCGTGCGTCGATCGTTTCATCCGCTGAAACGCGCTGCAGGTCGGCATGCACCACGCGGCGCGAAACGGGATGGCGCTGGATCACGCGCACGAGCGCCGTTTGGCGTTTACGTGGACCATCGGTCAGCGTAATGATCGCGTTGCGGCCGGCATGGTGGAGCAGCTCTTCGAAGGCACGGGCGTCCATTGCGAGGTGCTCGGGAACGACCCCGTGACCGTAGAGCACGGCGGGGACCTTTCCGCTAGCGCGCAGGCTCTGAGCGCCGGTCGTGCCGAGCCTGCTGCGCTGCTCGACGGCGAGTTTGAACTCTTTACTGGCCATGGTTTCCTTTTATATACGAACGGCCTAGACGGCCGCAACTGCCTCCGGCGGAGCGCCGACGAGCGCGTCGACCAGCTCTTCGCCTTCGAAGAGCTCGGAGACCGACCGATTGGTCGTAATGCGGCTGATCGCGTCGGCGAAGATTTGCGCGATCGACAGCTGGACGAATTTGGGATGCCGTGTGCCGTCTCGGAACGGAATCGTGTTGGTAAAGAGCACCTTCTCGATCTGCGAGTGCTCGAGCACTTCGACTGCCTCGCCCGCGAAAATGCCATGCGTCGCGACGGTGTAGACCCGGGTCGCGCCGCGCATCTTGATCGCTTCGGCTGCCTTGGCGAGCGTGCCGCCGGTCGAAATCATGTCGTCGACGACCACCGCGACGCGTCCGTCGACATCGCCGACGATGTCGGTCACTTCGGCAACGTCGGGTTCGGGCCGGCGCTTGAAGACGATCGCCAGCGAGCTGTTGAGGCGTTTGGCGAAGAGTTCGGCGCGGTGTACGCCGCCGGCATCGGGGGAGACGACGACGATCTTATCGTCGCAGAGTCCTTCTTTCTTAAGGTAGTTGCAGAGCACCGGCATCGCCATCAAGTTGTCGACCGGAATGTCGAAGAAACCTTGAATTTGGGCGGCGTGCAAATCCATCGTCACGATGCGGCGAGCGCCGGTCACTTTAAGGACGTTGGCGATGACCTTGGCGGAGATCGGCTCGCGCCCTTTCGTCTTTTTGTCTTGCTTCGCGTACCCGTAATACGGGATGACGGCGGTGATGCGCGCGGCCGACGCGCGGCGCAGTGCGTCGACCATCAACAGCAGCTCCATCAACGCATCGTTCACGCCTTTGCCGTTGGGCGCGCGGCAGATCGATTGAATGACGAATACTTCCGACCCGCGCACGTTTTCGCCGATCTCGACGCGCGTCTCTTCGTTGCGGAACTCGGAGACCAGCGCCTTTCCGACGTGGAGTCGGAGACGCTTGGCGATCTCTTCGGCCAGCTGCGGATTGGAGTTTCCGCAGAAGAGCAAAGGGTTGAGGGCCATGCCCGCTCGTTCGCTGGCTGCATCGTTCGGACCTAGGGGCCTGTTTAGAGCAAGGCAGTGGCTCAAAACTTCACCCTCGTTTCGCCCTTTGCACTGGCGGGCGACCAGCCGAAAGCGACGCAGGCGCTTGCCGGCGGCATTGGGCGCGGCGACCGTACCCAGACGTTGCTCGGTGTGACCGGAAGCGGCAAGACGATGGCGATGGCTCGCACGATCGAGCTCGTTCGCAAGCCGACACTCGTGCTTTGTCATAACAAAACGCTCGCGGCCCAGCTCTGTGCCGAGTTTCGCGAATTCTTTCCGCGCAATGCCGTCGAGTATTTCGTTTCCTACTTCGATTACTACCAGCCCGAGGCGTACGTTCCGTCGACCGACACCTACATCGAGAAAGACAGCTCGATCAACGACGAAATCGAGCGCCTGCGCCATTCGGCCACCCAGTCGCTGTTGACTCGTCCCGACACGCTGATCGTCGCATCGGTATCGTGCATCTTCGGGTTGGGCTCGCCCTCGGACTATATGGAGATGTCGGTCCGCGTCCGCGCCAACGATACGATCGATCGCGACGTGCTCCTGCGCAAGCTCGTCGACATGCAGTACCGCCGCAACGATCTCAACTTGGTGCGCGGGACGTTCCGGGTCCGCGGCGATACGCTGGAGTTCGTCGGCGTGGATGAAGAACTCGTACACCGCATCGAGTTTTTCGGCGACGAAATCGAGCGGATCAACGTCGTCAACCTGCTCACCGGCGAGTACGTCGAGGAGAAACGCGAGCTCCTGATCTTTCCGGCCAAACATTTCATCACGCCCGAAGAGAAGCTTCGGCGCGCGATCGTGTCGATCGAAGTAGAGCTCGAGGAACGGCTGGTTTATTTTCGCAAGAACGGCAGGCTGCTGGAAGCGCAACGCCTGGAGATGCGAACGCGCTACGATCTCGACATGCTGCGGGAGGTCGGCTATTGCAACGGCATCGAGAATTATTCGCGCCATCTGACCGGACGCGAACCGGGCTCGACGCCGTGGTGTCTCATCGACTTCTTTCCGAAAGATTGGCTGCTCTTCGTCGACGAGTCGCACGTCACGCTGCCCCAAGTCCACGGCATGTACGCCGGAGACCGCTCGCGCAAGGAGATCTTGGTGGAGCACGGTTTCCGCCTTCCGAGCGCGCTCGATAACCGGCCGCTGACGTACGACGAGTTCGACGAACATATCAATCAAGTCGTCTACGTCTCGGCGACGCCGGGTGCGTACGAGATCAAACGCAGCACCCAGGTTGCCGAGATGATTATCCGGCCAACCGGCTTGGTCGATCCGGGAGTCGAGGTGCGTCCGACGCGCAATCAGGTGGACGACCTGATGGAGGAGATCGCGCAGCGCGCCGGCCGCAAGGAGCGCGTCTTGGTCACGACGCTGACCAAGAAGATGGCCGAAGATCTCACGGACTTTCTGCTCGAGAACGGTTTCAAGGTGCGGTATCTGCACAGCGAGATCGATACCCTCGAGCGGGTCGCGATTCTGCGCGATCTGCGGGCGGGCGTCTTCGACGTGCTCGTCGGCATCAATCTGCTGCGCGAGGGGCTGGATCTGCCGGAAGTCTCACTCGTCGGCATTTTGGACGCCGACAAGGAAGGATATCTGCGCAGCGGCACATCGCTGATTCAGACGATCGGCCGGGCTTCGCGCAACGTCGAGGGCAAAGTGATCATGTACGCCGACGTCGTCACGGAATCGATGGCGCGCGCGATCGGCGAGACTCGTCGCCGCCGCGAGATGCAGCTGGAGTATAACCGCGAGCACGGGATCGAGCCGAAATCGGTCCGTAAGGAGATCCACGACATTCTCAGCATGGTGGGCGCGACCGAAGAGAATACCGCGAAGCTGCGCCTGGTGCGTTTGCCGCGCGACGTTGCGACGAAGATGGCGCGCGACCTCGAGCGCAAGATGCGCGACGCGGCGGCGGGTTTGGAGTTCGAGAAGGCTGCCGCGCTGCGCGACGAGCTGATCGAGCTTCGCAGGCAGATCGGGGGCAACGAGTCGATTCTCTTCGGCGGAAAGGCACCGAAGATTTTTGATAAGGCCCTCTCGGAGCTGCTCGAGCCGACGACGTCGTAAGCAAAAGATATCCGCTCGGAGTTGGCTAAGTCGTCGGCGTGGGGATTTTCGCACCGATCAACAGCTTGACGCGCACGATCGTCAGCGTCCCCGATTTGGTCGAAGAACTGCTGGTGGTCGCGGCGGTCGTCGCAGTCTTCGTCGTGTTGCACGCATTCGTGCAGCGCCGGCTGCGAAGCGAGATGCTTCGGCGCCACAACGACGTCGCGGGGTATCTCTTTTCGGCGGTCGGCGTGCTTTATGCGGTGGTCTTGGGCTTCGTGGTGGTAGTCGTTTGGCAAAAGTACGACGGTGCGGTCGCAAACGTCGAAAGCGAGGTCGATGCGGTCGGGAACCTTTACCACGTTGTGGATTCCTATCCGGATGCGGTTCGGAGCCGGATTCGAGCCGGTCTGCGAACCTACGCCGATATCGTTGCGGAGATCGAATGGCCGGCGATGGCCCGCGATGCGGCCATACCGGAAGCCGGCTCGGCGAAGCTGGAAGAGGTCGCCTACCTCGTGGATACCTTCGGCCCGTCGAATTTCAGAGAGTTGGCGGCGCAACAAGCGGCAATGGTTACGGAGCAGCGGCTGTTTGACGCGCGCCGCTCACGCTTGGTCCAGGCGGTGCCCGCGGTCCCTTCCGTGCTGTGGTTTGCGTTGATCGTGGGCGCGCTTGCGATGGTCGCCTTCTGCTTCATCTTCGGAGTCGAGAACCGTCCGGCGCAACTGCTGATGACCGCGATCTTGGTCGGTCTGATAGGAATCTTATTTATCGTCATTCTCGAGTTTGCCACGCCATTTTCGGGCTCCGTTAGAATCTCTAACGATGGCTGGGTATACTTGCAGCAGCGTCTACCCTATATTCGGTAGAAGAATGGCATCCAAGAGGTTTCTCATGACTCGCGTTTTCATCGGCTCGTTTGCTCTCATACTCGCCCTTGGCGGCACGCCGCTCACCGGCGCAGCGCAGGAGTACCCCCAATATCCGCCGCCGGGCGCACTGCCGCCGTCCTCTGCCGCCAGCGCGACCGCGAAGCCGGACCCGGCGATGCTGGGCCGCGCGCGGCACTTTTTCGCGGAGCTCCAATCCGGCACCGTCGACCGCTCCGAGCTTTCGTCCGGAGCTAATGCAAACCTCAATGACGCGACGGTCTCGAACGCGCAGCGCATGATCGGCAATCTTGGAACGCCGGTCGGCTTCGTCCAGAAGCAATCCGGCTCGCAGGGCGGCGTCTCGTGGGGGATCTATTTGGTGACGTTCAAAGGCGGTCAGCAGCTCGACTTTCTGTATGGCGTCGACGGCGCGGGCAAGGTCACGACCCTAGGCCTCGGCACGCCCCGCTGACGAAACGGTACCCATAAGGAAACTGAACCTGCGACAACTGAGCGTTGTGCTGTTCGATCTAGACGACACGTTGCACGACGATACGTACGCCTTTTCCAACGCCGCTGAAGAAGTCGCTCGTGAAGTCGCCGCCGAGCACGGCATCGACGCGCTTGCGCTCAAGGCCGCTTACATCGCCGAGGCGGAGGGCTTTTGGCATCGCCTCTCACCGCTCGACCTGAAAGTGAAGCTGGAGAGCGTCCGCGCGAGTATGTGGCAGACGGCGCTCGAGAGCGTCGGCGTTGGCGATATGGAGCTCGCGCGGCGCAGCGCCGAACGTTACAACGCGTACCGCGCGAAGTACTTCACGCTCTTTCCCGGCGCGATCGACGTACTGCGGTCGCTGCGCGAGCGCGGCATGAAGCTCGGCATCGTGACCAATGGCCTCTCCGAGACCCATCGCGAGAAGATTGCGCTGCTGCAGATCAGCGAGTACTTCAACGCGATCTTTCTTTCCGACGAAGTCGGCATGGTCAAGCCGGACCCTCTGCTCTTCGCGCACGCCTGCAGGACCTTGGGCGGGGCGCCGGCCCACGCGGCCATGGTCGGAGATCGCTACGACCGCGACGTCCGCGGCGCGCTCGAAGCCGGGCTCTATACGATCTGGCTCAACGTTCGCAACGAAGAGCTGCCGCCCGGCGCGACGCCCCCCGACGCGACCTGCAGCTCGATCGCCGAAGCAGGGCGCATACTTCTGGAGCCGGCCGGGGTTTCTTAGCTGGGCTGATATGTCCCTCGACTCGATCGTCATCAAGGGCGCGCGCGAACATAACCTCAAGAACATCGACCTCGTTCTGCCGCGCAATAAACTGATCGTCGTTACCGGGCTCTCGGGCTCCGGGAAATCCTCGCTTGCGTTCGACACGGTTTATGCCGAAGGGCAACGCCGCTACGTCGAGTCGCTCTCCTCGTACGCGCGCCAGTTTTTGGGCCAGATGGAGAAGCCCGACGTCGACTACATCGAAGGGCTTTCGCCCGCCATCTCGATCGATCAAAAGTCGACGTCGCGAAACCCGCGCTCGACGGTCGGCACGGTTACGGAAATCTACGACTATCTGCGGCTGCTCTTCGCGAGGGTCGGTACGCCGCACTGTTACAAGTGCGGACGCGAGATCAGCACCCAGTCGAGCGAGCAGATCGTCGACGCGATCGCCGAACTTGCGGAGGGCACGCGGATCGTGCTCCTCGCTCCGCTCGTGCGCGGCCGCAAAGGCGAGTATGCGAAGCTTTTTGAGGAGATCGCCAAAGAGGGCTTCACGCGCGTGCGCGTCGACGGCGAGACGAAAGAACTGCGAGAGAAGATCGCGCTTGACAAGAAGCGTAAGCATACGATCGAGGTGATCGTCGACCGGCT
>DASXGO010000354.1:0-8302 GCA_036489055.1 Candidatus Cybelea sp.
TGTTTCGCCGACGTAGCTCTGCCAAGTGGTATTGGTCGTGAAACTGACCGCGGTATTCCAAGCGAGATCCGGCGCCATGTTATCGATGTGCGCCGGATTAAACGGAAGCCACAACTGGGTTCTCAACAGGACGTAAAGGTAGACCAGCCCGATCAGCGAGAACGCCAGCATCGAAAGCGCGTAAGCATACCAGGTCATCTCTTCGGTTTCGCGCACGCCGCAGAGACGGTAGATGACCTTCTCAATGGGCACCAGCACCGGGCTGAGCCAAGTGCGCTCGCCCTCGAAGACGCGCGCCATATACGCGCCCAGCGGCTTCGTCAACGCCAAAATGACCAGGAAAAAGATGATGGCTTGCAGCCACCCGATTGCGGTCATTATCAGAACTTCTCCGGTCGAAGCATGGCAAAAACGAGATACGCCAATCCCGCAATCGTCAGCAGCAGCCCCAACGTGTCGTCGAAGCCCACCGCTACACCTTCTCGCAACCGAGCACGTAGAGGTCCAATAGGACGAAACACACGATCGTCAGCAGAATGACTCCGATTTCGAGTACCATGCATTTGGAGAATAGCGGAGCGGCGCACCGGCGGCCATCCGCCAATCGGATGATCCGAACGGACGGTCGTACTGCAACGCCGGAGATGATAAGCTAACGCCATGCTTTTTGCCGTTGCTGCTCTTCTCGCTGCGATCGCCTCGCCGTCGCCGTCACCGACCCCGTCTGCCCCCAGCGATCCATGCGGGTCTATCCTCTCGATCGTCAATCGTCCGACGGTTTCGACCGGCGTCTGCACGGTTCGAACCGGACATTTCGTGCTGGAAAACGGCTACACCAATACGACGACCGCGGGAACCGGCGGCGGCAGCAGCGCGATCTACCCGCAATCGGTGCTGCGGATCGGCACGGCCGACCCGCACCTCGATTTCGAGTTCGGCTTCCCAAGCTACGAAACGTCCTCGGTCGGCCAGCCGACCGTCACCGGCGCGAGTGATGTGAGTTTGGCCACAAAATACCAGCTTGGCTACAGCTCCAATGCGCTTTGGGGCGTGTACGGCGCGATCACCTACCCGACGGGCAGCAAAGCATTTACCGCGGGGAACGCAGAGTTCACCGGCGATTTTGACTTCGGTTACACGATTAACTCCGAGTTCAGCCTTGCCGGCACCCTCGGTTTCAACGCTTTGAGCGGCACCAACACCGCGGGCGCGGCACAGTCTTATTTTGCCTTCATCCCAAGCCTCGAGCTAACGGCCGCCCTTCCCGGCGGACCATCCCAGCTCGGCGCAGAGTACGCGTATTTCTCGGCGGCCGGCCCCGGAGTGCGCTCGAAGAGCCTCGTCGACTTGGTCTATCAGCGCGACTTCGGAGGCCACGTCCAATTCGACGTCGAGTACGGCTTCTCGCCGACGGTCATCAACGGCCAAACCCAACACTACGTCGGCGCCGGTCTCTCGTTTATGAATTAGCGGAAAATCGCCGAGGACTGCCAAAAAAAGAGTGCTTTACGCGCTCTTTTTGATAGCCGGAGGAATCTCGATGAATCCTGCGTCGATGCCCGTCAACGTCGGCAATACCGGTTTCATGCTTCTCTGCGCGAGCTTGGTCATGCTGATGACTCCCGGGCTCGCGTTTTTCTACGGTGGTTTGGTACAGCGAAAAAACGTCCTGACGATCATGATGCAGAGCTTCATGTCGCTCGGGTGGACGACGGTCCTGTGGTTCGCTTTCGGCTATTCCGAAAGCTTTGGGCCCGACTGGCACGGAATCATCGGCAACGTTTCGACGTACGCATTTCTTCACGGCGTAACGCTTCGCACCATGTTCACGGGCAACGACGCCGGAATTCCGCTCGTCGTCCACATTGCGTACCAGATGATGTTCGCAATTATCACGCCCGCCCTGATCACGGGAGCTTTCGCCAATCGCGTCACATTCAAAGCATATTTTTGGTTCCTTACCGCCTGGCTGATCTTCGTTTACTTCCCGTTCGTTCACATGTTGTGGAGTCCCGACGGTATCCTCGCAAAATGGGGTTGCCTGGATTTTGCCGGCGGCATCGTCGTTCACGCCTCGGCCGGTTTTGCCGCCTTGGCGTCAGTACTCTACGTCGGCCGCCGTCGCATCGTCGATAACAAGCCGCACAACGTGCCGCTCATCGCGCTCGGTACGGGGTTGCTCTGGTTCGGATGGTACGGCTTCAATGCAGGTTCCGAGCTGCGCGTGGATTCCGTGACGGCCTCTGCGTTCCTCAACACCGACATTGCCGCGTCGTTCGCCGCCGTCACATGGCTTCTGGTCGAGTGGATGCGCGGAAGCCAGCCGAAGTTCATCGGCTTGCTCACCGGAGCGGTCGCGGGGCTCGCGACGATCACGCCGTGCGCGGGCTACGTCTCACCCACGACCGCCGTGATCGTCGGCGTTGCGGCCGGCGTGGTCTGTTATTTCGCCATTACCGTCAAGAATAGTATGGGCTGGGACGACGCGCTGGACGTGTGGGGCGTTCACGGCGTCGGCGGATTTCTCGGCATCGTGCTCCTTGGGGTCTTTGCGTCGACGCTTTGGAATCCCAACGGCGCCGACGGATTGCTCCGAGGCAATCCGGCGTTTCTCGGAAAGCAATTCGTCGCCGCGCTCGGTTGCAGCGCCTGGGCGTTCGTGTTTACGTATGCGATGCTCGCGCTGATCAATCTCGTGACGCCCGTCAAAGTCGCCGAAGCCGCTGAAGAGAGCGGCCTGGACATACACCTTCACGGCGAGGAGGCTTACCCTCTGGGCATCTGATCGGATCATCTACCGCCGGGCGGCTGCGGCGCGCCGGACGACCGGCACGATCGTCAGGCTCGCAGCCGCCAAGGTTGCCAATGCGACCGCAAAGGTTGCGTCGATAATCGTCTCGCGGTAGGGAACCGATGCCGGAATCGCCAGCGCCAGCGCGAGCGAGAGCCCGCCACGCATTCCGGCGACCCGGATCACGCCGGCCCACTCGCGCGGATACAGTCCGACCAAAAGAAAGCCGGAGACGACGATCCGGGCGACCGCGATTGCTGCCAGACATGCGATGGTAAACGCGGGTTGCTCGACCACGCGACCGAGTTGCAGTGCGGCGCCCACCATGAAAAAAACGAGCACGTTGGCGAGCAATGCGGTAACGTCCCAAAAGTGGCCAACGTCTTCCGCGATACGCAACGTGATCCACGAGCGTTCGAAGAAATGGAATGCTATTCCGAAAGCGATCGTCGCAAAGATTCCCGAGAGCGCCAGGACATCTGCCGCGAAGTAGGCTCCGTATGCACCCACGACCGTCGCCGCGATCTGAATGCTCGCGCTGCCGCTTCCGCGCAATATCCGCGCCGCAAAAAACGCGATCGCGATCCCGAGCAGGGCGCCTCCCGAAACGGCGCCGAACGTCCGGGCGGCCACGATCGTCATTGCCCCGGCGCTTGCAGCGCCGGCTACCATCGCTACGAGTACGCCACGATAAAACGCAACCGCGACCGCGTCGTTGAAGAGCGACTCGCATTCGACGATCGTTGCTAGCGTTTTGGAGACCTTCAAACGCCGAAAAACTGCTACGACTGCGATCGGATCGGTCGCGCTGAGAATCGCGCCGGTTAGCAGTGCCGGGCCGAACGGGATGCGGACGATTGAAAGCGCACCCGCTACGATCAGCGCCGTAAGCAGGACACCCGGCCCCGCTAGCGTCGCGATGGCGACCCAGTGGCGGCGCATCGAGCGATAGTTGAGATTCCAGGCTGCCTCGAAGAGCAGCGCCGGCAGAAAGATGTAGAGTGTGGCGTGGCCGAACGCGTATGCAAATCGCCCCGGCGCGATCAACCCGTAGCCGATTCCCAGCGCGACGACCCCAACGATCTGCCAGAGCTTCACCCGGCGTTCTTAATGGGGTGCGTAAAATTCCCCACGCGTGCGAGTCTTCGAATACGCTCGATCGCGGGACGCATCCCGATTGCCGCACGCGGCCTACCCACGGCTTCGAAATACACCGCGGGGTCGATGTTGAGCGTCCGCGTTTGCACCATCGAAATCCGCGAGTCGCGCAAGAAGCGCTCCATCGCCTCGATCTCCGCCTCGTCGTCGGTCACTCCCGGATGCGTCAGCAGATTTAGGCTGACGCGCAAGTTGTGTGCGGCAGCCAGCTTAATCGATTCAAAGACGTCGTCGAGATCGTAGCCCACGGGCCGATAGTATGCCGCGTAGACCCGCGGGCGGAACGAATTGAGGCTGATTCGCACAGCGTCGAGCCCAGCGTCGATGCAGCGCTGCAAGGAGCCCGGTTGGCTGCCGTTGGTGTTTAGATTGATCGTGCCGTTGGCTCGGCGCGCGCGAATCGCTTCGATGGCGCGGGCGATCGTCATGGATCGCAGCAGCGGCTCGCCTTCGCAGCCTTGTCCGAATGAGACGATCCCGTCATCGACGCGTTCCAAGTGGTGAATAGCAACCGCAGCGAGCTGCGCGCCGGTCACCTCATCGGCAATGCGGGCCTGCGGTGACGGAATCCCCGCATCGGCGTCCTGCTCGGAGATGCACCCGATGCAGCGAGCGTTGCATTTTGGTGAAACCGGCAACGCGGCTTCACCGCACTCGAGAAAGACGTTCTGGGCGGTGAAACATCCGTATTCCAGCGAGCAGAGCGCGACTTGGCGAAGAATCCGATTCTGCGGCTCGCGCGCGAGTCGCCGGTCGACCGTCGCCTCGAGCTCGCCGGGATCGAACGCGCGCGGCTGCCAAACTTCGCCTTCGTCGGTTCGCATTGCGGCCACGTAAAGCCGCTCGCCGATCGCGCAGGCGAACGTATAGCCGAAAAGCGGCAACGGCGGTGCATCGTGCCGCGCGGCATACGCGGGCAGCAAGAGGCGCGTGTACCCGGCCGGGAGCGCGACGGCTAACGCGTTACGCGCAATCGGTCCGATCGAGGTCAACGGCTTGCGGCCCGGCAGCACGTACTCGATCGTTCCGGCCGGCGCCGGAATTAGCTCGTCACGCTCCGGCTGCCGGACGATGCCGCCATCGGCGAGCGGTGAGATTTCAGGGTCGAATGAAATCGCGCCGCGCTCGTCGCAGGAAGCGAGGTCGACGGCATTTCGGTCAACGTAACGCTGCGCCGGCAACGCTCACCTGAGTATCGAAAACGCGGACTGCGGGCCCGATCAGAAACGCTTCTCCCTCACCGTCCCACTCGACGATGAGCCGGCCGCCGGGAACCAAGACGTTCACCGGAGTATCGGCGAGCCCGCGTACGATTGCGACCGCGGCGCACGCAACGGCGCCGGTTCCGCAGGCTTGAGTGAGGCCGACGCCACGCTCCCAATGGCGAACCGAGAGCGTTCCCGCGCTGCGCACAGCCGCAACATGGACGTTCGTACCTCCGGCAAACTGCGGATCGTTCTGCAGGCTCTGCGCGATCGGCTCCAGTGCGATCGCGTCCAGCTCATCGCGAACGAGCACGACGTGCGGATTCCCGAGATCGACGAATGCTTCCGGGCTGCCGTTAACGGTCGTGCGCGCGACGCGCGGCCGCCCCATTCCGACGCGCACGAGATATTCCGGCTCCCGTGCAAGCACGGTCGTGCGTACGATACCCGCTTCGGTTTCAAAAGCGATGCCGTCGCCCTCACCGGCTTCGTCGAGCCAGCGTGCCGCACAGCGCACTCCGTTCCCGCACATTTCGGCCTCGCTTCCGTCAGCGTTGATGATGCGCATGCGCACGTCCGCGATCCTCGATGGCTCGATTAGGATCAGGCCGTCCGCACCGACTCCGGCGCGTCGATCGCAAACCCACCGGGCAAACGACGACGCGTCGGCAAGCGGTTGCCGTCGCACGTCGCCGACGACGAAATCGTTACGCGCTCCGTGCATCTTCGTGACGAACACTCAAGCGCGCTTCGAAGACCAACCGAGTTTTTCCCGTACTACCGAGCGTAGCGCTCCCGGAGACAGCCAGAGCGTCGAAGGCTCGCCGCGAAACCACGCGCGCTGCCGGCGTGCATATCGTCGCGTCGCGCGTACCAAGGCAGAACGAACTTCGGCCATCGTGCTCCAACCGCGCAAGTACGCACGCGCCTGCGGATAGCCCACGGCGTTGGCGGCGACCGCATCGTCGCCGATTCGTTCGGCCTCTTCGATAAGGCCGGCGTCCAGCATATGGCCGGTCCGGCGCTCGATTCGCTCGTCTATTGTGGTCCAGTCGACGTCGAGAAAGACCACAACGTGATCGAAGCCCTCGCTTGCAAGCGTGCGCGCAGGCTCGTTGCGCAAGACTGCGTTCGGCGCGAGCGCGATCTCAAGTGCGCGAAGAATACGGTACGTGTCGTTCTTCCCCAACGCGGCGGCACGAGCGGCATCGTGGCGCTCGAGCCATTCGTGAAGAAACTCCGGGGGATGGAGGGCCGCCTCGCGGGCGAGCCGGTCGCGCAGCGATTCGTCGTACTGCGGCGCAAGCGCAACGCCTCCGATGAGTGCTCCAATGTAAAATCCCGTACCGCCGGCTACGATTGCGCGCTTACCGCGTGCGCGAATGCCGTTCAGGGCCGCGATCGCGTCTTGTGCATATTGCGCGGCGGAGTAGCGCTGCCGCGGGTCGAGGAAACCCACCAAATGATGCGGCACGTTTGCCAGCTGTTCGCGCGACGGCGATGCCGTTCCGATCGGCATGCCGGCATAAATTTGCCTCGAATCGGCCCCGACGATTTCGGCATCGAACTCGCGCGCCAGTTCAATTGCGATTTCGGTCTTGCCGCTCGCCGTCGCTCCGGCGATGACGAGTACCAAAGAATCGTCAGACACGCTTGAACATACGTGCGATCTCCTGCGGACCGAGCCGCACCATCGTCGGCCGCCCATGCGGGCAATGCATCGGATTGTCGCAGCGTTGCAGCCGTTCGACGAGCGTGCGCATCTCGTCGAGCTCGAGTCGCTCGCCGGCTACCGCGACGGAATGGCATGCGAGCGATGCCCAAACCCGTTCGCGCACGTCGCGCGCTTTGGGCTCCTCGCTGAGGTCCGCGACGAAGCCGGCGAGATCGAAACGACGCGCACCGTATCCGAACGGGGTTGCAACGATCCGATAGGTGCGTTCGCCGAAGGGTTCGACCTCCAAGCCGCCCTCGCGCAAAAGCTCCATCGTCCGATCAAGTACGCCACTTTGCGCCGCGTCCAGTTCGACGATCTGTGGAACGAGGAGCGGTTCGCTGAGCTGCGATCCTCGCGCGGATGCGGCAATCTGCTCGTAGGCAATGCGCTCGTGTGCGGCATGCTGGTCGACGAGCAGCAGCGCCTCGTTATCGCTTGCAAGAATATAGGTTCGGTCGAGCTGTCCCAACACGCGCGGACCGGCGGGTGGAAGCTCAGCCTCTGAGGCGATCGCTTCAAAGAGCGCAGGCGCGGCCGGCGCCAACGATACGGCAGCCGTAATCGATCCGGCGGCGATTGTTTGGAATCGGGTTTGCGCATCTCCGGCCAGCGTAGCCGCGATCGCGCGGCGGACCGCATCGAATATTTGGTTCGAATAGCGCAACCGTACGTCGCTCTTCGTGGGATGAACGTTGGGATCGACTTGCTCCGGCGATAAATCGAGAAAGATCGCACCGTACGGATGCCGTCCCGACATGGCATACGTCGAATAGCCGCTGCTCCAGGCGCCCGCGAGCATGGCGCTGCGCAAGAGCCGGCCGTTAACGAAGAGCAGCTGCATGCGGCGGTCCGGCCGATCGTGTCCGGGCGCGCTGATAAAACCGCGTAGCCGGCCATCAAGCGTTCGAGCGGCTTCGCCGTCGAGCGAAAGGAGCGCTTCCGCGGCGTGGCGGCCGAAGACCATTGCAAGCCGCTCCCGGTCGTCGACGCTCGCCGGCATCACCCAGACTTCTCTTCCATCGTGGCGCAGTGCGAAGGTGCATTGGGGATACGCCAATGCGAAGCTGGAGAGCCAGCCCGAGATGCGATTGAATTCGGCGCTGGGCGAGCGAAGGTATTCGCGTCGCACTGGAACGTTCTCGAAGAGTGCCGTCACCCGCACCGAGGTCCCCACAGGCCCAGCCGCTGCCTCCGGCGCGCCGATCGCTTCGGCGTGCGCCCGAACACGGGTGCCGACACTCTGATCGGCCCGGCGTGAAACGATCTCGGTTTGCGCAATCGCGGCGATCGACGCTAATCCCTCGCCGCGAAAGCCCAGCGTGGTAATCGCTTCTAAGTCGCCGGCCTCGCGCAGCTTGCTGGTGGTATGCCGCCGTAATGCGATCGGCACGTCGGTGGCTTCAATGCCAATACCATCGTCGATGACTTCGA
>DASXGO010000370.1:0-1761 GCA_036489055.1 Candidatus Cybelea sp.
GACCCCTCTTCGAACAGATCGAGCTCATAGGCGATATACGCGAAGTACTGCGGCTCGTCGGCGCGTGAGGCCGGCACCGGTTCGACGCGATAGGCTTTGGCGCGATACATGTCGCAGGCGGTCAGCCGGTCGGTCCACACGACCGTCCACGTCGCCGTCGACGATTCGCCGGCCACGGCGGCCGCCGCTTCCTCCGGCTCGACGCCGGGTTGCGGCGTGATGCGAAACAGCGCGATGACGTCGGTTTCTTTCGGCTCGTAGTCCGGCTGCCAGTAACCCATCTCGCGGTATTTCATGACGCCTGCTGCGTACCGCTCGCGCGGGTTGCGCGGATTGCGTTCCGGCTCGATCACCGGTTGACTGAAATCGTTCATGACGTGTCCTTGAATGTGGCAAGCGCACTGCCGGAAGAACGAAGCGCTTGAGTTGCACTGTAGGCACGGACACGCCCAAGGGGAATTCACGATTTTATTTGGCAGACTTAACCGATCCGTTATCGATTGCAAATGGCGAAACGGATTTTCGCGACCCGCGCGGGGATTCGGTGCAGAATGTCCTGCAAGACGATGCAAGGCCGACGTGACAGAGCAGTGAAGTTCACCAGAGCGCGATGGAACACTTTGCTTCGTTTTTGCCACACCGCGCGGCGGCCTTCTCCAGCCAGGCTGCGTGGCCGTTGTACCGGCGCAATTCGGCAGGCGCTGTATTGCCGGTCCGACGCGCGCCGGCGCACTCCTTCGGTATTGCGCTTGGGCATAAAGCTTGCGTGATGCCGGATGCCGATGAAGTCCGGCATCTCGCCGGGCCGACGGCGCAACGCCGTGGTAACCCATGGATGAAGTACGTATGCAATGGACGACTCCGAGCTACACCGATGTGCGTCTCGGTTTTGAAATCGTGATGTATGTCGCTACGCGTTAAGCCCGCAAAAGGGCCGCACGCTGCGGCCCCTTTCGCGGATCGTATTTGTCGTTAGCTAACCGGCCGGCCTTTCGGCGCTGTCAGGACACGCGTTCTCATCCATGATCCACGAAACGATCGTCACCACGGCAGCGTGCGATGGCCGTCCTCACGTCGCCCCGATGGGGGCCCGGTACGAGGGTGAGCGCATCATCCTCTCCCCGTTTCGTCCGTCCACGACGCTCGACAATATCGTTGCGTCGCACGCGGCGGTTCTGAACTTCACCACCGACGTGCGCGTCTTCGCGGGCTGCGTCACGCACTGCGCGACCGATTGGCCGACCGTTGCCGCAAGCCGCGTCGCCAGCGTGCGTCTGGCCGAATCGCTCGCGCATGCCGAGCTCGAACTCGACGAATTGCGCGACGACGCGCAGCGTCCGGTGCTGGTCATGAAATGCGTGCACCGCGAAAATCACGCGCCGTTTGCGGGCTTCAACCGCGCGCAGTCGGCCGTGGTCGAAGGCGCGATCCTGGTGAGCCGGCTCTTCATGCTGCCGGCCGACAAGGTCGATCGCGAGATGGCTTACCTGCAGATCGCGATCGACAAGACCGCCGGCGACAACGAGCGCACGGCATGGGGGTGGCTCGTCGCCGCGGTCGCGCGGCATCGGGCGAGCCTCGCATCGTCCGGCGGCCAACCCGCCGCTGCCGAACACCACTAGTCTTCCCGGAGAATCCCGATGACCGCATTGCTCGCGAGCGTCCGCTCGGACGACGAAGCATTCGACGCCGCTCGCGCGGGCGCCGAACTGATCGACCTGAAGGAGCCCAACGACGGCGCGCTTGGCGGCCTGTCGATCG
>DASXGO010000381.1:0-2309 GCA_036489055.1 Candidatus Cybelea sp.
ATGTACGGCCCGGCGTTGCGGAACTGGGCGACCACGCGAGGAATCGCGGGATTGCCGAGATCGAACATATACGTTCGATCGGCTTCCCAGTCGTTGGCGAAGAGCACGTTGTTCGCGGGCAATGCGTAGTTCGTATGGTGCACCATCATCGCGTTCTTGCTCACCGTGTGCATCGCGACGAGCTTTCCGAACGGCGACGCGTCCGGCGACAAGTCGAAGGTGGCGATGAACGCGCGCCCATGCGGAACTTCCATTGCCCAGACGAAGAGATAATGGCTGTGACGTGGCGCGGGCGCCGCGGCGAGGAGCATCGCCGCGGCGAACGCGAACGAAAGCAGACGGCGCTTACGATTTTGCAAAGAACCTCTACGCAAGCGGACCCCTTTAGACGTGGTTTCGGCAGTTACTCTTTTAGGGAGGCCGGGGGAATTGCGGCGTTGCGCAGCGCAGTTCGAGGTGTGATGGTTCGCGGATTTTTGGCCATCGCGATCGCCGCGTTGTGCGCCGGTTGCGCGGGCCCGAAGCCCTACGAGATTTCGCAAAGTGACCAACAGCGCTTCGCGCCGGGTTTGATTCGCGTCGATCGTCCCGGCAAGCCGCCATTGATCGAAGGCCTGAGCAACTGCATCGTCTATAAAGCCCAATACGATGGCCGGCGAATCTCAGGCTGGAAGGCCGCACTCGGTGCAGATTGGGGAGGAACGTATCCGGCTTTTCTCACCGGCTGCGTCGATGAGTCGCTAGCCTATCGAAACGGCGAAGTGCGCGTCCACCTCTGCGCGCGCGCGATCGGCGCCGGCGGCGGTTGCAATAATGGCGGCTATTACCGCAGCCGGACCGGCGAGCGTCCGTGGTTGCAGAGCGGCGACAACGTGCACTGGGCGCTCCTGCCCCCGTAGCCGGCGCGGCCTCGTCACTTCGGCGCCGGCGGCATCGTACTTGGAGCGAGAGCGTTGGCGAGATCCCGAAATACCTGCGTGGCTCCGAGTCCGGCATTGCCTTGCGCGTCGTAGGCGTCTTGCGCGTTCGTCGCTTCAATCGCGATCGTCAGCTTCTGCTCCGGGAGTGTGCCGACGGCGCCTGACGCGCCGGCGAATCCGAGCGTCTGCGTGATCCACGGTCCGCTATTGATCACGCCGAGACCATAGTTGAACGCAACGCTATTTGCGTGACACGCGGCGCAGCCCGGCTGAGCGTGGCCGAACCCCGCGAGACTCGGTTTAACTTGTTCGGCGGACGACGCCGCGGACAAGAGCTTGCCCGAAGCGACTGCCTCGATCGAGGTTCCTAGATCCGAAATATCCGTCGTCTCGACGGCGCCCTCGATCGTCGTCCACGACGGGTTCCAATACGTCGCTTCTTCATAGAACGGCACGTTCGGTTTAATGCCCAGCGTCTGACGGCGCTCCGAGGTGAATCCATGCAATACCGGCTGCGGAATCTCGGGCGTCGTAAAGGCGGCGGTCTGGGTTAGGCCCATCGGCCCGAGCACGTACTTCTGCAGCGCGTCCGCGAGCGGCATGCCCGCAATTTTCTCGAGCACGCGGCCCAGAATGACGTAATTCGTATGCGAGTACCCCCAGTTCGTGCCGGGCGCGAACTGCATGGGCTTAGAAACGCCAATTTGTATCAGCTCTTCGGGCGTCCACTGCCGGAAAGGATTGCGATAGAGTCCGTCGATCGTCTCGGGCTGATAGACGTAGTCGGCATAGCCCGACGTCATCTGCGCGAGATTGCGCAGCGTGATCCGCTCCGCGTTTGGAAGGTTTGGAAAATACTGGGAGAGCTTGGTGTCGAGCGTCGTCTTTTTTTGATCGACCAACTCGAGCAGCAACGTCGCCATGTAGGTAAACGCGAGGGCTCCGTTGCGAAAATGCATGTCGGCCGCGGCCGGAACGCCGGTCATCGATTCACCGAATGCGCGGGTATACGCCGCGCTGCCGTTCGAGCGGACTTGCACGATAACGGCACGCAAATGATTCGCCGCCATGCCTTTTTGCACGACGGCGTCGATCGTTGCCGGCGAAGGAAGCTCGGCAGCCGCAGCTGCCACTAAGAGCGCGAGTTCTGCTAACACCACCGGGGCAGCGTTAGCATCAAGGCTGCCGAGTCCTTGGAATTATTTCGTACTTAGGAGTTTAGGCTGCGGCTTGCTGCGCCAGCATCGCCTCGACGTTGAGCTCGATGCGAACTTCATCGCCGACGACCACGCCGCCGGTTTCGAGCGCGGCGTTCCAATTCAAGCCGAAGTCCTTGCGGTTGATCTTTCCGTTTGCCGTGTAGCCGACGCGCACGCCGCCCCACGGGTC
>DASXGO010000435.1:0-3374 GCA_036489055.1 Candidatus Cybelea sp.
AGCGCTGAAGCTGTCCGCCGCTGAGCGAACCGTTTTCGACCCACGCGTTGTGCTCGTGTTTATCGAGCGCGATGCCGAACGCACCGGGGCTTTGCGTCGCGAAGAGATTCGTCATCGTCGTTGACCCTGGCGCGAAGTCGCCGCACGCGACCGCTTGGTCGCAAACGACCAGCGCGCCGCTCTTGGTCGTCTGAATGCCGCCCGGCGCTTTGAGCGTGATGCCGAGGTCGGTGGCCGAACCGCTGCCGCCGGTCCATTCGTCGATGCGGCCGCTCCCCGTCGGTCCGTTCAGCTTCAAGTAGGTGACGTAGAGATTGCCTTGATTATCCACCGCGTCGTTGAACGCGTAATTCATATTCGCGTCGCTCAGCGTGCCGGTCGGATACGTGGCGCCGCCGGCATAAACTTCCACGACCCCGTTGTTGCCGCTGATGCAGCCTTGGGTGTAGCCGAAAAAGTTGGAGACGTAAACGGTCCCCGACTTATTGTCCACGGCGACGTCCGTCGCCGGCCCCGTCGGATCGGTGAGCGTCTTGATTGGCGTCGTAGCGCCCGGCGCGAACTCGAAAACACTCGAAAATTGATTCTTGCAATCGCCCGCCACCGCGACCCACAAGTCGCGATGCCGGTCGACGAAGAGCCCCTGCGGATTGACGAGACCGGTGATCCGGCCGCACGGCGTCGTTGCCTTTCGATCGTAGATGTAGACCGAGTTGTCGTACGAGGTGACGTACACGACGGACTTGCCGCAGCCCGACGCCGCCATACGCGGAAGGCGCGCGCTCGCGGGCGGGCGTCCAGCGCTAGGCGAGAGCGAGGGGCCCGGCGGTCCGGCAAGCGGTCCCGAGCAGGCGGACGTGGCTGCCGACGCAGCAACGCACGCCACAAGCAAAACGCCGAACCAACGGCTGCTCATCATGTGACGACCTCCAGCGCTCTGGGTGCGACGCGCCGCGGGGTACTCCTCCGGGAAGCTAGCAGGGGCTCGTGTCCAGGTCGAAGTCGGCGCTCCTTCGCGGACAGGATATCGACCCTAGTCACTTTCCGGAGTACTATTGAGCAACGAGGCCGCTCGGCGAGACGGCGATCTGACGTTTGCATCGAGGAGGGGAGAGAAGATGAAAAGCCTCGGTTCTCTGCACCGCATCCTAAGTGGAAGCGTGGCTGCCGCACTGCTTGCGGGCTGCGCAGCGGCGCAAAGCGACGTTCGACTCGTCCCTATGGCGCAGCAGAACGATGGAGCGTCGAAAAAGACGTTCAAATATATCGGCGGCGAGCAAACGTTTGCAGTGCCGGCCGGCGTAACGCAGGTAACGATCGCTGCGAGCGGCGCAGGCGGCGCTCCGGGCTACGGCTACGGCTACAGTAAGTATACGGCCCCGGGTGGCCTGGGGGCTCGAGTGCGGGCCACGATAGCGGTCACGCCGAGCGAGACCTTGGCGATCTTCGTCGGCGGCGCCGGCGGCGATGGGGGCTTTAACGGCGGCGGTGGGAGCGCTTCGGGAAACAACGGCCGCGGCGGCGGCGCTTCTGACGTACGGCAGGGAGGCGACAAGCTGATCGACCGCGTTGTCGTGGGTAGCGGTGGCGGAGGGGGAGGAAACGCCGGCGCGTGCACTTTCACGACCTGCGGATATAGTCAGGGCGGCGTCGGCGGCAACGGTGGCCGGCGAGCCGGGAAGTCGGGTGGTGACGCGCAGAGTCCCGTCGGCGGCGGCGGGGGTGACGGAGGCAATCAGGACGCCGGCGGCAAGGGCGGAGCGGGCGCCAGTGAACACTGCTCCGGCGCGCATGGGAAGCGCGGCGCCGGTGGGTCCGGCGGAGGCAATCAAGCGGAGTGTGGTGCCCTCGGCGGCGGCGGCGGAGGCGGTTATTACGGTGGCGGCGGAGGAGGAGCAGGCAACCTTTACGGCACGAGCATCAGCGCATTCGCCGGCGCGGGCGGCGGCGGCGGCGGCGGTTCGTCATTTGCGAAACAGGGTGCGACTAACGTTCGCATGGAGCCAGGCAAGCGTTCGGGCGACGGACTGATCGTCATCACTTGGTAAAGCCACCCTGCTTGCAGGGTTCCTTGACGCCCCTGGCGACGGGTGTTAAACTCTCTTAGCCTATGCCCCGGGGCGCATGAAAGCCGCCGCAAAGAGAAGGGCGAGACACCTCCGCTTTCGGAGCCCGTGTTTCGTCTTTTTGGTGTGCCCAAAAGCACACGTCAGCGAGCGGCGCTCGTGTCACCCTGAGCCTGTCTAGGGCCAAGGACGCATTCATTGATTCGATTCATAGCTAAAGAAAGAGAGTAATGGCGAAGACGACAGCTCAGAAGTCCGCCCAAAAAGATTCCGCGGAGGCTGTCCCGAGCTCGCCGAGGGCTACTAAAGGAAGATCGAAGCGCTCCATCGCGACCCTCAAGGTCACGACCGACGGCAACGGCGCTTCGACCGTCATGCCCTCGACCTTCCCGATGCCGACCGGGGCATTCACGGTCGAGCAGCGGCCCGAGCCGGGCCCGAAGCGCGAACGGTTTTCGTTCGCAAAGATTCCGCACGTTCTCGAGGTTCCCAATCTCATCGAGCTGCAAAAGGCGAGCTTCGATTGGTTCAAGACCGAGGGGCTTGCCGAGGCGTTTGCATCGATCTCTCCGATTAAGGACTTTACCGGCAACCTGATCCTGGAGTTCGGCGAGCACTCGCTGGGCGAGCCGAAATACTCGATCGAGGAGTGCCGCGAGCGCGACATGACCTACAGCGCTCCCCTCCGCGTTAGAGTCCGTTTGATCACCGCGGAGTCCGGCGAAATCAAGGGCATCCCGGACCAGGAGATCTTCATGGGCGACTTCCCGCTCATGACGGACAAAGGCACGTTTATGATCAACGGCGCCGAGCGGGTGATCGTCAGCCAACTCGTGCGCTCGCCGGGCGTCTACTATAGCCAGGACGTCGACACCAACGCGCGCCCGACCTACAACGCGACGATAATTCCGAATCGCGGCGCGTGGATTGAGTTCGAGACCGACAACGGCACGAAGAACGACGAAACCGAAGGCACGATCGGCGTTCGCATCGACAAGAATCGCAAAATTTACGTTTCGACGTTCATTCGCGCGCTCTCGCGTCCGCAGCTCGGCTACGACTGGGAGACCGACGAAGCAATTCTCAAGCTCTTCGACGATCTGCCGGAGCAAGGTCGCGCGATCATCCGCAATTCCATCGAAAAAGATCGCGATATCAAGACTCGCGAAGACGCGCTCAAAGAAATCTATAAGAAGCTGCGTCCCGGCGAGCCCGAAAATGCCGAGAACGCCGAAAAGCTGATCGAGTCGCTCTTCTTCGACGATAAGCGGTACGATCTGGCCGGCGTGGGCCGGTATAAGCTCAGCA
>DASXGO010000320.1:0-1700 GCA_036489055.1 Candidatus Cybelea sp.
GGCTCGCGATTCACTTCGTACCTTGGCACGGTGAGCGAATTGCAAATCGGCCCCTTCAAGCTCTACGATCTGCCCTCGGCAACCGGGGGCGTTCAACTCATCGGCGACGAAGTATGGCACCGCTTCAACATCGTCTTCGACTTTTCACGCTCGGTGATGTATCTAACCCCACGTCACCCGTGATACGTCGTCCGTCGGCTACGGTTTCAGCGACATCGTGGGGATCACGTCGGGCAATTTCGTAACCCCGAACGAAATGGGGGATGCTCGAACGACGCCGTGCAGCATATCGTTCCATGCCTGGGTGAATATCGGCAGCAGGGTGATCAAACGATGCGTTCCGCCGGGCAGCGAATAGAAAGAAACCTCCATGCCGGCGGATCGCAGAAAGCCCGCGGTCGCCGTCGGATATTGAGTCGGGATGCTGTCGTCGTATGTGCCGGTGAGCACGTAGAACGGCGTGCGCGACATGAACGCGACGACCTGCTGCGCGTCGGATCCCAAAAGTGCGCCGGCGACCGACATGACCGCGGACCACTCGTCAGGGTGCGCGGCGGCAACCTCATACACCGCGAACCCGCCCATCGAGTAGCCCGCTAAGAATACTTTGCGGCGGTCGATCGTAAACGCGCTGCACGCCGCGGCGAGCGCATCGTAAACATCCTGTGACGATTGGCGAAAATCGTAATAACCGCGGCCCCACGGCGCGATAACGATGGCGCCGGTTGCATCCGCGAGCTGCGCGACGTACGGCGGCGCAAGCAACTGACTTTCGGCTTGCGGCCGGCCATGCAAGAAAACGACGAGCGGCGCCGGCTTTCCCGGCGCATAGTCGCGCGGAACGTACACCGCGACCGGCTGCAGCGTGCCGTCTCTCGACGAGCGAACCAACGCTTCGCCGAGCCCGCGGATGGACGCCATCGGTACGTAACGCTTTGCGAGCAGCTGCGTGGCCAGGCTCAAATCGAGGACCGCGGCATTGTTAACGGTCTGCGACCATTCGTCGGACGTGTAGCCGGACGGAATCTGCGAATCGTCGAGGGTCTGCTCGTCGTCGCGCAGCCGCTCGTAGTAATCGTAGGTCGTATCGCGACCCGCAACCGGTGCGATCGACGCGATGTCGCTGAGGTAAGCCGCCGCGGTAGAGCGCAGGAAAGCGCGCAGGTCAGCCGCCGAACTCCCCATGAGGAGAACCAGAGTAACGGTGGTGACCAGCGCGCCCCTGGTCATGACCCTATGTTAACGCGGGCGGCCCGGCAATCGTGACGCGTCGCTCGTCAGATACCTGCATACCATTCGTAGCCCTGATCTTCCCAGTACCCGCCGCGTCCGCCGTGGATGTTCGCAAAGCTTCCCACCACCTCGATGCGGCCGATCCACTTCGCGCTCTTGTAGCCAAGCTGGGTCGGCACTCGTAACCGCACCGGAGCGCCGTGATCGGGATCGAGCGGCGCGTCGTTCAAGCGCAACGCCAACAGCGTCTGCGGATGACGCGCTTGATGCAGGTCGAGGCTCTCGTAATAGAGATTGCCGGAACCGTCGTTGTCCATGCAGCGGAACACGACGTAGCGTGCGCCGGGCCGCATCCCTGCCAGGTCGAGCACTGCCGCTAACGGCACGCCGCTCCACTTTCCGATCGCACTCCATCCTTCGACGCAATCGTGCCGGGTGATCTGCGTTCGTTGCGGCATCGCCTCGAG
>DASXGO010000206.1:0-3840 GCA_036489055.1 Candidatus Cybelea sp.
ATTTGAAAAGGTCGAGCTCCGCGGTGCGGCCCGCGGCGGCGGAGAAGATCACCATGCGGCCGTCTTCGGCCAGCGCGTCGACCAACGAAGCGAAAACCGGCGAGCCGATTGCGTTTGTTGCGACCGCCGCGCCCTTGCCGCCGGAAAGTTCCTTTGCGACCGCGGCGAGATCGTCGCGATCCGAGCGCACGATTCCCTCGACGCCGATCTGCTCGAGCTCCGATGTGTCGTCGCTCGACCGCACCAGCGCGATCGTATGCGCACCGAGCGCTTTGGCGATTTGCACGGATGCCGTTCCGACGGCGCCGGCCGCGCCCGACACGACGACCCATTCGCCGGACTTCAGACCGGCGAGTTCGACCAGCGAAGTCCACGCGGTAAGAAACGGCGTTCCGATCGCCGCGGCGCCTTCTGCGGGGAGATGCGATGGTCGCACCGCAACGGCAGTTGCCGGGACGGCCAGCATGTCCGCGTGAGCGCCGTCACGCGTCAGCCCAAGCTCGCCGCCGCCGGTGCCCCACACAGCGGTGCCGACGAGTCCGGCCGGCCCTTCGACGATCGTTCCGGCGAAATCGCGCCCCAGCGTGCGCGGCAATACAAGATGTGGGAAGCGGCCTAGCGCGATGCCAACGTCGCTGGGGTTTACGCCGGCCGCCTCGACGCGCACGAGCACGTCGTGCTCGCCGCGCGACGGCTCGGCAACATCGCGAACGATTAAAACGTCAAGCGAACCGGTCGCCTCGATTCGCAGCGCTTTCACGCCAGCTACGAAAAGCGGCGCGGAGCGAGCTGATCGGCGGGGACAACGCCAAGCCGTCCACGCCGAAAATCGTCGAGCGTTTGAACGATCTCGTCGCGCGTATTCATCACGAACGGACCGTAGTGCGTGATCGGTTCGCGAATCGGCATGCCGCCGAGCAGCAGCACATCGAGCGCGCTCGCGCCGTTCGCCGGCAGTTCGGCGGCGCGCAACACGATGTGATCGCCGGCGCCGAACGTGACCAACTGGTGCTCGTCAATCGCGCGCTCATCCGTACCGGCATAGCCGCTGCCGGTCAAGACATACGCAAACGCGTTAAACGCCGGACTCCAAGGGATCTTCGCTTGCGCACCGGGGCTGACCGTTGCGTGCACGTAGGTGATCGGCGTATGCGTCATGCCGGGTCCTTCGAACGGGCCGACGTTGCCGGCGATGATGCGCAGCAGCGCCGCTCCGTCGGGCGTCGTGATGAGCTGTAGATTGTCGCCGGCGATCGACTGATAGCGCGGTGACGTAAACTTCAGCGACGCCGGGAGATTCACCCAAAGCTGGACGAGGTGCATCGCGCCGCCGCGCCGGAACATCGCCTCTGTCGGCAGCTCGTCGTGCAGAATTCCGCTTCCTGCCGTCATCCACTGCGTGTCGCCTTCACGAATGACGCCGCCCCCGCCGTTGGTGTCGTGATGCGACAGCTCGCCGTCGATGACGTACGTAACGGTTTCAAAGCCGCGATGCGGGTGCCACGGCGCCCCGACGGCTTCGTCTGGCCCGTACTCGGTCGGGCCGCCTTGGTCGAGCAGCAAGAACGGGTCGGCCTCTTGCATCGAAAGCTCGCCCGGAAACGGACGCCAGATCTCGAAACCGGCGCCTTCCAGCTGATGGTGCGCGGTCACGATGCGGCGGACCGGGCGCGCCGGCGCCTGCGCACCGATCGGGGCGAGCCGGGGAAGGACGAGGGGATTCTCAACGGTTACAGCCGGCATACTTCTTTAGTCTCCACCCCTTAGAACCCGGAGAGGGTTGCACGTAGGAGTCACAGCGCGCAGCGAGCAGCGTTACCTCTGCATGAGGCTCTCGATGTGGGCGCGGATCCTCTTTGGCGCGTCCGCCGTGCTGTTCGGCGTCGTCACGCTGATGTGGCACGATCCCGAGACCTGGCAGGCGCTGCCGTTCCTGAAGCTTCCGTTCGGCGCGATCGTCGCCGACGCACTTGCGATTGCCCAGATCCTCGGTGGAATCGGGTTGGTGTATCCGCGAACCGTCCGCGCCGCATCGATTATTCTGGGCGTGGTTTATCTGCTGTTTGCCCTGAGCTGCATTCCCGGCATGATCGCCGACCCAAAGACGTACGTGCGCTACGGGGCTTTCTTCGAGTGGTTTTCGCTGGTGAGCGGTGCGATTGGCGCCTATGCGATAACTGAGATAAACGCAGCGCGCTCCGCATCGTTCGCAAACGCGGCGCGGCTGGGACTGGGACTCTGCGCGATCTCCTTCGCGATCGCGCAAATCGTCTATTTTCGCTTTACCGCCAGCCTCGTGCCGACGTGGTTACCTCCGAGTCAGGCCTTTTGGACGGCCTTGACGACGATTGCATTTGCGCTCGCGGCCATTGCCATGCTCGTCAATCGCCAGGCCGGCCTTGCGATTCGCCTGATGACGCTGATGTTGGCGCTCTTCGGTATATTGATTTGGATTCCAGCGGTTAGCGCTCACCCAAACGAGCATGGAAACTGGTCGGAGTTCGCCTTGAACTTCCTGATTACCGGAGCGACGTGGGTGGTGGGAAGGAGCCTCGCGAGGTTGGCGCCGGCCAAGTGATGAATGGCCAAAATCGCAATGTCGATGACCGCGACGTTCGTTCAAATCGATGCCGTCGAGCTTGCGCGACTCCAGCGCGATCCGTCGCTTGCAGAGGCCCTCTTCCAGGGCGACTCCGTCATCCCGGACGCCTTCATAAAGCTATCGAAAGCAATGGAGGAGCGCGTGAGGACGGTAGACCCGCAAGTACTTGGCGACAGGCTTGCGATGCTCGATCCGCGGTTAAAAGCAATGCTCACCGCGCGCCTCGGCAAAGCTCCCGACGAATGGGCGCGCTCGCTGACCGGCGACGATCTTTTGAAACTGATGGAAGAACGCCGGTCCCGGCTCTCTGCCGCGCAGCCGCGTGCGGCCAAGGCGTATCCTACGCTTTCACTGGACAAGGCGTGGCACGGCGTACACTACCTTCTGTGCGGTGAAGCCGAACCCGGAGCAACGCTCTTGAGTCAGGCGGTTTTGGGCGGCACTGCACTAGGCGACGACGACGAGGGTTTCTCAGGCTACGGGCCTGCGCGGTATTTTACCGTAACCCAAGTGGCGGAACTTACGGATACGCTAAAGCAACCTGATGTCGAATCGGAGTTCGCGGCGCGGTTCGATCCGCAGCGCATGTCCGATCTCGGAATCTATCCAGGATGGCGAGCAGGTGACGCGGATTGGCTTCTGGATTCTTTTCGCCGGCTGCGCGACTTTTATTCAAACGCCTCAGCCGATGGGCACGCGATCGTAACCTGTCTCGTCTGAAGAACGCGTCATTGCGCGAGCACTTGATGCACGAACGAAATCGCGATCGAGCCTTCACCGACCGCCGATGCGACGCGCTTGATGCTGCCGCTGCGCGCGTCTCCAACGGCAAAAACACCGGGTAGACTCGTCTCGAGCAGATACGGCGAGCGCGCGAGCGGCCAGCGTGCCAGATGTAAGTCCTCGACGCTCAAATCGGCGCCCGTTTTGATGAAGCCCTGCGCGTCGCGGGTGACGCATCCTTCGAGCCAATCGGTATTCGGCGCGGCACCCGTCATCATGAAGACATTCGCGATGGGATGCTCTTCAATCGCACCGGTTTGATTGTTCTTCCAGCGCACCGCGCGCAGCCGGTCGTCACCCAGGAGCTCCACGATCTCGGTGTGCGTGAGCAGTTCGATCTCCGGCGTTTCCTCAATGCGGCGGCTGAGGTAGCGTGACATGCTCTGCGCGAGGCTTCCCGAGCGAACCAGTACGTATACGTGAGCGCCACAGCTCGCCAGGTATACTGCCGCTTG
>DASXGO010000343.1:0-1831 GCA_036489055.1 Candidatus Cybelea sp.
CTGTGCGAGGCCCATCGCCGCAATCGCGTTGTCGTGCGGCCACACGGACCCATTGTGATAGCTCATCGGGTTATAGCGTCGCTCGTTGGTGCTGAGGGTTCGTATACCCCAGCCCGAAAACATTTCGTCCCCAAGCAGACGCTGCGACAACGCGGCAGCCTGATCCGCGTCCAGCAAGCCGGTGGCCAGACAATGCGCGGCGTTCGAAGCCATCACCCGGCACGGTTGTTTTTCGCCATCCAGGGCGAGCGCCACGGTCCGCTCGGGTTCCAGCCAGAAGTCGCGCGAAAATTGCTTTCTTAGCGCAGCGGCCCGTTCGGAAAGACGGGACGCAACTTCGGAGTGCCCAAGCCGTGTGGCGACGTCCGCGATGCTGACGTAGGCGGCATAGACGTAGCCCTGGACTTCGGCCAGTGCGATTGGTGGGCTGGCCAATTCACCGTTCGCGTGAGAGATCGCGTCGAAGGAATCTTTCCATCCCTGATTCGCGAGCCCGCGCGGCGTCTTGTTTATATATTCGACGTATCCGTCGCCATCACGATCGCCCCATCGCTCGATCCATTCCAACGCGCGCTCGGCATTCGGCCAGAGCTCCTCGGCGAATGCGAGATTTCCTGTCGTCGCCACGCAACGTCCCAATAGCCACAAAAACAACGGCGTCGAGTCGATGCTGCCGTAGTAGCGGCCGAAGGGAACTTCGCCGGTGGCCGCCATCTCGCCCGCACGGATTTCGTGCACGATCTTGCCCGGCTGTTCCTCGCGCGTCTCGTCGATTCGCGATCCCTGCATTTTCGCCAGCGCCCGGAGCGTATGCTCGGCGACCGCCGGATTGAAGGGCAACACCGACAGCGTGGTGATGATGCTGTCGCGGCCGAACAGCGTCGCGAACCACGGTATCCCCGCCATCATGAAAGTGACGTCGGCCGTGTGCGAGATGAGCGAGGTCAGGTCCGCCTGCGAGCGAGTCAGCAGCGAATCGAAGAGGTCGTTACCGCTCGAAAGCCTGGCCCACGCGGTCTGAGATTCCTCGATCTTCGATCGCCTCCCGGCCAGCGCGCTGTCGAATTCGGCCAAAGGCATGGAGCGCCCGCGCCCAACCTCGGGTTCACTGCCGCCCGCGATGCGCATCTCAAGATCGGCGGTTTGGTCTCGATCTACGTTCACTACGAAGGCGGCCCGGTCTCCGCGCAGGGCATGCGGCGTTGTGTCGAACGCGACCTCGGTGAAACGCCGAACGCCATCGAGCCCCTCATAGGAGAATCTGACGCTGTCCTTTCCCAGCTCAGGGGGCAACATTTTACCGCGGCGCTTGCGTTCAATGCCGCGCACTTCAAAGATGTCGGCGAAATCGGCGCCGAGAAAAAACTCGAGCGGAATTTCCAGTCGGATCCCGGCGTAGTTGCGGACCCTCAGACGATGGACCAGCGTCGCGTCAGCCAGAACCCAACTGCGCTCCATCTGGATCAAATCGCGCGGCAAGTTGATCGCGTGGCCGTTCGCGCTCAGGTCCGGATTGGTCAGGTTGACCCGGAGTTGCGCGTTGTCATCGCTCAAGTACGAATTCAGAAAATACGGCGTGCTCTCATGGATCCTGAGCTCGAAGCGGCTCAGGTAACGGGTATCGCGATGGAAAAAGCCGAGCGCTTCGAGCGGATAGTCAAGAATATCGCCGCCCACGTCGAAGACGGCAAAGCTCTGCCCGTTGGCTAGCACGCGTGAGACGCGCCGCGACGCGAGCGCCGAGGCGAGAACGTAAAAGTCGGACCCGACTTTTACGACGTTGCGCGCCCCACGTTCGCTGTCCGCGAGGCGGTCCTGCGCACTGACGCCA
>DASXGO010000367.1:0-6679 GCA_036489055.1 Candidatus Cybelea sp.
GAGGTTCCCGACGTGCCGAGCGAGGTCTTGAATCCGCGCAATGCGTGGGCAGACAAGGAGGCGTACGACGAGCAGGCCCGCAAGCTGTCGCAGCTTTTCTTCGATAACTTCAAGCGGTTCGAAGAGCACGTCTCATCGTCAATTAACGCCGTCGCGATCAGGCCGCTTGCTAGGTCCTAATCCCACGTTCACGCGTGCCTCCTCCGGACGGGATAAGATCGAGCCCATGAAGATCAACCTCCTGGCCGCGGGCGTTATCGCCGCTGCCCTTGCGATGCCGATCGGCGCATACGCTCAACAGAGCGAACCGCCCGCCACGTCGTCGCATAGCCAAAACATGCCCAGCGAAGGAAAGCTCCAACAGCACTGGGCGCGCCGCATGCGCAAGCTGAATCTCTCTGGCGACCAGCAACAGCGCATTCAATCCATCATTCATCAATACGCGCAGTCTCATCCCGAGGGAAGCCCGCGCGGACGCGGCTCGATGCGCGAGCTGCGCCAGCAAGTCATGGGAACGCTGACGAGCGATCAACAGAATCAGCTTCGCGAAATGATGCGCCAGCATCGCGGAAAGAGTCACGCGCAAGGTCAAACGCAGGGTGACTATCAGCAAGGCGCTCCGGGTCAGTATCAGCAGGGGATGCCGGATCAACAGTATCCGCAGTATCAGCAAGGTGGCCCGCCGCCGCAGTATCAGCAAGGTGGTCCGCCGCCACAGTATCAGCAAGGTGGTCCGCCGCCGCAGTATCAGCAAGGTGGTCCGCCGCCGCCAGATCAGCAAGGTGGTCCGCCGCCACAGTATCAGCAAGGTCCGCCCCCCGCATAACGCTTACACCGACAAACCGCTAGCTGGGTGATACTCGGCGCGCGTCCGAAGCAATCGGAATGCGCGCCGCACTGTTTTTTCTCGCGCTAATTCTCGTCGCCGACGTTCGGCCTGCAGGCGGGCTGCACGTGCCGGCGGGCTTTACCATCGAAGTCATTGCCGCCGTCGACGGCGCGCGCGAACTCGCCGCGCTTCCGAACGGCGATCTCGTCGTCGGAACGCGCGGTTCCGACGTCTACGTCCTCCGAGACGTCGAGGGCACTCCCGGCGAGCCGAAAGTCTTCGCGCATCTCGACGACGATCTCGCTGCCGGGGTTGGGTATTCGGCCGACCGGCGCGAAATCTATGTCGGCGCCGAGCACCACGTTTGGGCAATTCCCTATCGCAGCGGCGAGCGTGAGGCTTCGACGATTCGCAGGATCGCCGACGTTCGCGCGGGCCCGGCCGCACCGGGAACCGACGGCGACATTCATACGACAACCTCCGTAGCGTATGCGAACGGCCTGCTCTACATTTCAGCAGGATCGTCGTGCAATGCAACGATGGAGGGCGGTAAGCCGTGTGTCGAAGTCGATCCGACGCGCGCCGCGATTTCGGTAGCCAAGTCCGACGGCTCAGACTTCCGGCAGCGAGCGAAACGCATTCGCAACGCAATCGCGATCACGGTGAATCCGGTGACCGGCGCAGCCTGGGTCGGCGACGCCGGACAGGACGACTTGCCGTTCGGGCATCCATACGAATTTCTCGACGATCTTTCGGCGCACTCGGGCGTTCCCGATTACGGCTGGCCCGAGTGCGAAGAGAATCACCACGCGTACGTTCATGGGGCCGACTGCTCGAAGACCGTGGAGCCGCTCGTGGTGCTGCCGGCATATTCGACGATCGTCGGCGCCGCATTTTATCCGGCCGATCAGAAGGGCCACTACGCATTTCCCGCAGCCTATCGCGGCGCACTCTTTGTCTCCGCACATGGTTCGTGGCATAGGGGCCCCGGCGGCTGCAACGCGGAACCACCGCGCGTGGTTTTCGTAGCGATGCATGGCGACCGGCCCGCGAAGCCGGTCGATTGGAAGAATCCGGCAGCACAGTGGGGCGATTTCGTGACCGGATTTCAAAGCGAGTGTTCCGGCCGCAGCGGACGCCCGACGGGCGTTGCCGTCGGCTCGCAAGGATCGCTCTTCATCGGCGACGATGCTGCTGGGGTGATCTATCGCGTGCGACCCAAACGTGGCTGAGACCCTCGCGATTTTGGTCGGGGGTGGCCCTGCACCCGGCATCAACGGGGTGATCGCATCGGCCGCAATGGAAGCCTTCAAGTGCGGACTACGCGCGGTCGGAATTTACGACGGTTACCGCGATTTGGCCGCCGGACGTACGCCGCAAACCCTCGAGCTAGCTTTCGATCAGGTTTCGCGCATCCACACCAGCGGCGGGTCGATCTTGCGCACTTCGCGCACGAATCCGGCCAAAGACGAGGCGGCGCTGCAGCGCTGCGTCGATTCGCTTACCGCGCTCGACGTACGCTATCTGGTTTGCATCGGCGGCGACGACACGACCTATGGCGCGGCGCGCATCGCCGAGCGCACGCGCGGGCGCATCGGCATAGCCACCGTTCCGAAGACGATCGATAACGATCTGCCGTTGCCCGAGAACGCGCCGACCTTCGGTTTTGAGACGGCGCGCTCGGTCGGCGCCGGAATTCTCGAAAGCCTGATGGAAGACGCGCGCACGACCGCCCGCTGGTACGTCGTCGTCGCTATGGGTCGCAAATCCGGGTCGCTGGCGCTAGGCATGTGCAAAGCCGCCGGCTCGACGCTCGCCGTGCTGCCGGAAGAGTTTCCGGAGAAAGCGACGCTCGCTGCCGTACGCGATACGATCGTCGGTGCGATCGTCAAACGTCGTTCCGTTGGCCGGAGGCACGGCGTCGCGGTGGTCGCTGAAGGGATCGCGGAGCATATTTGGGATGACGTCCTTAGCCCGGGTGAAAATCTTGCGCGCGACTCGTTCGGCAACGTACCGCTCGCCGAAGTACCGCTCGGAATCGTCCTGCGCGACGCCGTACGCGAACGGCTCGGCGCGATCGGCGTTGAATCGGTCGTGCACGCAAAGGACATCGGCTACGAACTGCGCTGCGCAAAACCGGTGCCGTTCGACGTCGACTACACGCGCACGCTGGGATACGGCGCAGTTCGATACCTCGTCGACGGCGGGAGCGGCGCGCTGATCGCTCTCGAGGGTGGCAACGTCAAGCCGCTCGATCTTGAGGATCTGCTCGATCCCGTCACCGGCCGCATTCGCACGCGACAAGTGGATTTAACGACCGAAGCCTATCGCGTCGCGCGCGACTACATGGTCTATCTCGAGCCGGGCGATTTCACCGACCGCACGCGTCTAACGGCGCTCGCTGCGCAGACGAATCTCGACGCGGATGCTTTTCGCCGGCAGTTCGAAAGCGTCGCGCTCCCGTAACCGGCTCGGCAGTCACCCCGCGGCGGCTTTACACCCCGAGGCTACCATAAAAACGTTCTCCAGTAGATAGCTGCCGTCGGTTTGCAGGAACGGCGCCGTGGCCGTTTCCAGAATCGCGCGGAGCTTCTGCTCGCCGACGATCTCCACGGCTTGCTGGGCCGGCCCCGCAGACGCGAACGCGCGCAGCACCGTCTCGAAATCCGGATAGTGCCACGGCGTCTCGACGCGCCTGATCCCTTCGAACTCCAATCCCGCATCGGTGATGAGGCCTTCGAGCGTCGCGTCCCGCGAGAGCGTGAACGGCGAAGTCGCCGGCGCCGCGGGTAAGAGCGATATGATCGCGCCGATCGGCTTTTGTCCCTGGCACTTTTGCGGTGCATCGAAGACGGCGATCGCAATCCGGCTGCCGGGCCTTGCAACGCGCTTTGCTTCGCGGACCGCGTCGGCCGCATTCGGTACGAACTGCAGCGAATTGCTGAACATTACGCCGGCGAAGGATTCGTCCGCAAACGGCAGCGGCTCGCGCAGATCGCCGACCATGAAGCGCCCGGTCGGGCATCGCTGCCGGGCGACGTCGATAAACATTGTCGACGCATCGAGACCGGTTACGTCGAGTCCGCGGCCGGCGGCAAGCGCGCAGACGACGCCGCTTCCGCAGCCGGCGTCGAGCAAGGCTTGACCGGGTTGAAGCGCGAGAACATCGAGAATCGCTTCGTAGAGCGGCCGCTGCAGCGGCTCTTGGATATCGACCCAATCGCGAACGCCGCGACCCCAAAAGACTTCGCCCATCACGGGCTCGGTATTGGCGCCGGTCCGAGCGAATCGAGGAGCTTCTGCGCCTTCGCCGCGCCGTCGAGATCGTTCGCGACCCGATATTCTTTCAAAGCGGTCGACGCGGAGCCGCGCGCTTCTCCGTCGTTTCCGAGCTTGGACTCGATCTGAGCGCGCAGCAGATGGCCGTCGCCGTCGTCGCTATTGTCGGTGATGTACGCTTCGATCTCGGTCAAGGCCGACGGATATGAGCCGAGGTTGGATTGCGCCAGCGCCAACCAGTAGTGCGCACCCGTGTCGCGCGCATCGAGCTCGAGCGCCTTGTTGAAATCGCCGATCGCGGCCGTCCACTTTTCCTGGCCGATCTCGGCGCGTCCGCGCTGAAAGAGCGCGTTTTCCAATTTGGGGTCGAGTACTAGCGACCGATTGCAGTCGGCGATTGCACTCTCATAGGACTGCATGTTGACATAAATGTGACAGCGGATTGCGAGCCCAAATGCCGAGTTCGGCATGATTTCGACGGCCTTATTCGCGTCGGCGAGCGCCGCCGGCAGATCGTCGGCGCGAATATCGAGGATCGCACGTTCCCGGTACGGGTACGCGGAGTTGGGATCCAGTTGGATTGCCGCGCTGCAATCCTGCATCGCCGGACGATTCTGTCCGAGCTCGCGATAGCTTTCGCAGCGCGAGGCCAACGCGTAGCCGTAATCGGGATTGATCACAAGGGCGGCGGTGTAATCGGCGATCGCCGAAGCCTGCTGGTCGAGGGCTTCGTAGTCGTCGCCGCGGTCGACCAGCGCCGCGACGTCGTTCGGATGATCCTTAAGGTACGCATCGAGGAGCGAGATTGACTGGCGATACTTGCCGTCGTGATAGAGTTGCTCGGCG
The DNA here is from genome assembly GCA_036489055.1 of Candidatus Cybelea sp. GTDB lineage: Bacteria > Vulcanimicrobiota > Vulcanimicrobiia > Vulcanimicrobiales > Vulcanimicrobiaceae > Cybelea. The sequence goes on from DASXGO010000367.1 coordinate 4,955, forward strand.
CGCGCAAGCGCGCCCGGCTCGGCTGACGCCCGCAGCGGCGGCGCGAGAGAGAGAATGCCGGCGATGAGCACGACGAAAACGACGCGGTGCATCAAAGAGAGCCGTTCGGAGCGGCTCCGGACGCTCCTACCCGCCCTCCGCAGTCCGCGCGAGATCATCGAGCACGGGGACGAAATGTTTTGCCATTTCGTTGCCCATCATCGCGCCGAACAGCGGCCCAAGCGGACCCTTTATCGCCACGTGCTGCGAAATGACGCTACCGACACCGTCCGGCCGTACTTCGCACGTGAAGGTAAAGGTGCTCAGCGGCGGCCCCGCCATGGACATGCTAAAACCGCGCCCGTCGCTGACGTCGTGAAACGTCACGTCGTGCGTGCTTCCACGATTCGTCGTCATTTTGCCGCGGGTCCCGTCGGCAATGGGACCATCCACCTGCGCCGCCGCAATCCCGGAGTTCCAGTGGCTCCAGTTATTGGGATCCGACCACAGACGCCAAACCGCGGCCGGCGAAGCGCTGGTCGAGCGTGAAACGCCGTAGGTTTTCATTCCAACCTTTCTGCGTCTGGGGACCGCGGCTTTCGGCGCAGATTGCAAAGAAGCCCGCCGCATAGATTGCGGCGGGCTTCTCCTCGACTAAATCTGGCACCGTCCTACTTTCGAGGGGCCCTGCGGCCCGACTATCATCGGCGCTGGCGGGCTTAACTGCCGTGTTCGGGATGGGAACGGGTGGGACCCCGCCGCCATGGGCGCCAGAAACTTTGCATTCTTTGGTCCCCGAGCGCGATGGCGAGCCGGAGCTCTAGCCGATCGCGCCGGGAAGCTTTTAAGCTGTACAGAGAAGAACTTCCAGTGCCACGAAAACGAACGTCAGTTAAAAATATCCGAGCGATTAGTACCGGTCAGCTCCACACCTTGCGGCGCTTCCACCTCCGGCCTATCAACGTGGTAGTCTACCACGACTCTTCACCCTTTCGGGATTGAGATCTCATCTTGGAGTCAGTTTCACGCTTATATGCTTTCAGCGTTTATCTGATCCGAACTTAGCTACCCGGCTATGCTCCTGGCGGAACAACCGGTTCACCAGAGGTTCGTTCGACCCGGTCCTCTCGTACTAGGGTCCACTCTCCTCAAATCTCCTACGCCCACAGCGGATAGGGACCGAACTGTCTCACGACGTTCTGAACCCAGATCGCGTACCGCTTTAATGGGCGAACAGCCCAACCCTTGGGACCAACTACAGCCCCAGGATGCGACGATCCGACATCGCGCGTCATTCCATCGTTTCCGATGGCGCAGACTATATCTTCACCCTGCCCGATGAACTCGGGCGAGGGGCCGGCGTCTGATAACTGTCATAGATTTGGCCGATTGCTCGACCAGCGGCAGTTATCTCACCATCCGCCGTTGCGGATGGATCAGTCGTTACAGGGTCATGACGGTTTAGTTAACCGTCAGACTTCCCACGGTATTGTCCTCGGCTCATCCACGAGCCGGTCGGAGTTCACCGTTATAAGCCGGAACGTTCGATGATGTTTCCATCACCTCACCCCTTATGTTGAGGTGCCAAACCTCCCCGTCGATGTGGACTCTTGGGGGAGATAAGCCTGTTATCCCCGGAGTAGCTTTTATCCGATAAGCGACGGCCCTTCCATTCGGAACCGCCGGATCACTTAGCCCTGCTTTCGCACCTGCTCGACCTGTCCGTCTCGCAGTTAAGCTCCCTTA
>DASXGO010000468.1:0-6544 GCA_036489055.1 Candidatus Cybelea sp.
GCGTTCGATTAAGCCTTCGGCCCTGAGTTGCGACCAAAACTCAGCGGGAATCTTTGTATTCAGCGACGTGTAATCGGCGAGAACCTGCTGCGGATTAGCACAGCCAACGACGAGTGCCGAGGCTACGTCCGGCGTACTCGAAAACTGAAGCGCGGCCGTCCGAACGTCGACACCGTACTGCGCCGCAACCGAGCGCAGCCGACTGCGTTTCTCAAGGGCTGCCGGCGGGATCTCGTAATTCTCCTTGCCGTAATTGAAACGCGCGCTTCCGCTAATAAAACCCGCGTTGAGCGACGAGCCTACGACAAACTTCATTCCGTGCTCGCGTGCCTTTGGAAAAACCTCGTGTAAGGCTCTCCCGTGATCGATCAGTGAGTACTGACGCGCCAGCAGACAGACGTTTGCGTCGGCCACATCCATCAGCCTCAGAATCGGTTCTGGAGAATTGACGCCGAGCCCCCAGCCTTGAATCACGCCTTCGTCGCGCATCTTACTAAGCACCGGAAATGCGCCCTTCCGTGCCACCTCGAACAGCGCTTCCCACGGTCCCGGCAACCACGGATTATCGGGCGACAGATCGTGGACGAAAGCGATGTCCAGCGCGTCAACTCCTAGACGCTGGAGGCTATCTTCGATCGAGCGTTTGACGCCGTCCGCAGTGTAATCGTACCGGAGGTTGTTGGGCGAAGACGTAAACGGAAAATACTCTTTCGCATTGTTTTTGCGCGATGCCGTCAATAACTTGCCAACCTTGGAAGAGAGGACGTACTCGCTGCGCGTCTGTTTGTGTAAAAAGCTACCGAGACGCCGCTCTGCCAGTCCGAGACCATACCACGGAGAGGTATCGTAGTAGCGCACCCCGGCATTCCAAGCGGCTTCAATCGTAGCGTACGCAACCTCATCGGTCACATACGAGAACTCGTTGCCAAACGGCACTCCGCCTAGGCCGAAGGTCCTGTTGCGAAAAATATCAGACGCCGTCACGAAATCGCATTGGTCAACGAGTTGAGCACGCGGCCCATCGCCTCGATTCGCGCATCCATCCCGGTGACGCCATACCGGACCGCGATTTCCGACATCGGCGCGTACGCGACGTTCACCTGACCATCTTCCTCCCAGACGAGAAGCTTAAGCGGAAGGTCGAGCGCGACCATTGGGAACGCCTCCATCAGAGGCGTTCCCCCTTGGGGATTCCCAAACAGGATCAACGTTGTGGGGCGTAGCGTCAAACCCACGCTCTCGGCAGCCGCGGATTGATCGATGGCGGCAAAGATCGTGCCACCGCCTTTGGCGATCGCGTCCTTTAGCCTTCCGAGCGTGTCAGCGTATGCAAACCGGCTGACCGTCGTTACGACGTTGGTTCCCCCGCCTGGCAACGTTTCCAGAGCACGCAGCACCTCGGCCGGATCCGGCAGCGTTTGCCACTGGTAGAGCTCGGCGTTGTCCTCAATAACGCCGTCGACCGGAAGCGGAAGAGCATCGGGGAACTCAGGATGGAGCCGCTGCAGTGCGTCGACGACTTGCAACTCGCCGACCCAAAGCTGGGAAAGCTCCGTCCAACGCGCGGAAGTGCGATCATCACGGTACGCGTCCAGCGCTGCCTTGACGTCATCGGGTATCGTCGCACCCATTAATTTCGCGTCCCGGCAAGCAGCGGCAACCGAATGATGCACTCTCCACCGCCCTGGCGAAGATTCGAGAGATGAATGGCGCCCTGCGCGCGCGTCACGGCCTTTGCCGCAATCGCTAAGCCTAATCCGGTGCCCCTCGTCCCTTCCGACGCCGAACCGCGATAAAAGCGATCGAACGCGAAGCTCAAATCTTCCGCCGAAAATCCCGGCCCGCGATCGCGAACCGCGATTTCGCATGATCCATTTACGCGTGAGACGCGAACATCGACGGTGGCGTCGCCGCCATACTTCAGCGCGTTATCGGTAATCGCGACCAGCGCGTCTCGGAACTCCGCCGCGGCTGCACGCACCGTAAGCGGCTCGCGACTGAGCTCAACGCAAACTCGCCGCGCGATCTCCGGCGGAAAAGAGCTCGGCAAGTCGCTCACGACTTCGTTTGCGTCAACCGCCATTTCGCCGAGCGGCGCGATCTGCTCGAGCCGCGCGAGTAAGAGCAGCTCGTCGATCAGCGTTTTCATGCGCCGGCCCTGCGCGAGCATCGTCGAGACATGGGGACCGTCCGATTCTCGGACGCCGCGTCCCGCCATCGAGCTCAAATAACCGATGATGACGGTCAGCGGCGTGCGCAACTGATGCCCTGCATCGGCAACGAACTGGCGCATTTCGGCACTCGCCTGCGCTCGCTCGTCGAGCGCGCGCGTTATTTGTCCGACCGCACGATTGTATGCAGGGGCGAGGTCGCCGACCTCGGTCGTGTCGCTGGTCGAAACGGTTGCAGGCGTGAAATCTCCGTCCCCAAAACGGTTCAGTGCCGCCGTTGTTCGTACGAGAGGCTCGAGCGAATTTTCAGCAACGACGATCGCGATGCGCCAGGACACCACGATCACGGCTGCGGCGACCAGCAGCATGATCACCGAATATATCTCGACGAATCGTTCGTAAAGCGAAGGCCGAACGAAGACCGTCGTGTGCATGCCCCCGTACTGCACGGTAACGGGACGGTTCTGCACCATAAGCAGCCTAACGATAAGGTTCTCATTCGGCGGCCGATGCGGGCCGCCGCGATATGGCGGCCTTCCCGGCTCGCTGCCCGTACGCGTCAGCACGGGCAGTGGGGCGAGCTGCTGCATCAGGTAAGGGTCGAATCCCGCCATCGTTTGGTGCTGCGATCGATAGGAGCTCGCTAGCTCGGGAATGCGGTGCTGCGCCTCCGCCATCGCTTCACGCGCTTGATATGAGAGAGTCTGCATCCCGACAAGTCCGATCAGCACCCCGAAGCAAAGCACGAAGGCCGCACCGGTCATGACGTACCACGAGATTAATCGGCTACGAAGCGAACGCAGCTGCATGCGCTAGACGCGCAGCGCGTAACCGGCGCCGCGAACCGTAATGATGAAAGGCTCCTCTTCGCTGTGATTGAGCTTAGCTCTGAGATACGATATGAACGTTTCGACGCAGTTCTGCGACACCACGGAATCGTAGCCCCACACACGGTCGATGAGTTCGTCTTTGCCGAACACGCGGCGGGGATAACGCATGAAGGTTTCGAGCAGTACGAATTCACGACCGGTCAGCACAATCTCTCGCGTCGATCGCCGTACGCGCTTAGTCCACAGATCCATCTCCAGATCACCTTGCGATAAGATTTCCGGCGCGTCGAGCTGTGGGCGACGCAGCGCCGAGCGAATTCGCGCGATCAGTTCGGGAGTCTCGAATGGCTTAGCCAGATACTGATCGGCGCCGCGTTCTAAACCGAGGACTTTGTCGCCGGTTTCGCCCTTTGCGCTAAGGATGAAGATCGGCGCTTGTGTCAACGCTCGGAAACGCGGCAGGACGCTAATGCCGTCGATTTTCGGCATCATGACGTCAAGCAAGATCAGGGATGGCTCCCAGGAGCGAATCATTTCGAGTCCCGCTAGGCCGTCGGACGCCTCGCGCACCTCGAAACCAGCTGCCCGAAGCTCGGAGCCGAGAAGGCATTTGATATCTTCCTCATCGTCGACAACGGCGATGCGTGCTGCCGAAAGCTCCACGAGGAGATGCTAAGGCAAGCGGCTTAGACGAACCTTGGAGGGGCCCCGCGGCGGTCGGTGCGTTCAGCGCGGCTAATTTAACTCTGACTGCCAGTTCTTTGGAACGCGACCTTCCGGCCCGGGAACGGGTTGATCGTCCGGATGCCATCGCGGCGCCGCTAGGGACGGACCCTCTACAAACTCTTCGGTTTTATAGTTATAGAACCAGCGCTCGCCCGGTTCAAAGCTTGCAATGATGGCGTGACCCGTTCTGTGAGCGTGCGCTGACGCGTGCTGCTTTGGTGAACTGTCGCAACAGCCGACATGGCCGCACTGCGCGCATCTACGGAGATGAAACCACCAGCCATCGTCGGCCAAGCACTCGACGCAGCCTTCACCGGATGGGGGCTGTTCGGGATTGATGCCAGGTGCGGCGCGTGTCACTACTTAATGGTTCGCCCCGAACCGTAGCGTCCTCTCTTTGGGTAAGCATCGCGTGAAAGGATCGGACTTACCATGAGCAATCAATCGAACCGTTGGTCTCAAGAAATCACCGAAGACGACCGGCACGACGTCGGGAAAGGCGTGTTTGCTACCGGCTCCGCACGAGAGATCGCGGACCACGTCATTGCTGCAGCCCCTCAAGAAGGCGACGCCGAAACCGTAGACCAGCGAGCGATGGCCAAGCTCACCTTTTACGAGAATCGCGCCGGCCGAAATCTGTCCTCCGAACGACGTGCGGTGCTCGAAGAGGCAAAAACCATCGTCAGGGAGCTACGATAAAATGCCCTCCAAGAAAGCACATGCCGAGCTTAAAATCGGCGACGACGTTACCATTCCAGGCGAGGGTTTGCGCGGAACGGTCTCACCGGTACGTCCACACGAAGTTGTCGTCAAGCTGCAATCGGGCGAGCACCGCAGCTATTCGCACGAATCGATCGAGCGCGAAGCGACGCTCGACGAACTCTCGAACTTCGTCGACCACTAAGCTTTTGAGTGGGCCTCCCCCACGATTGCCGGCGGCCTGCTGGACACTTTTGTACTTACGGCGAAGCTGCCTAGCGTGGCAAGCCGTCCGGCCCGCGCGCTCGCGCTAACCGCAATACTAACGGTCGTCGCGCTCCGGGCCGCGGCGCAAACCTCGCCGCCGAGCGCACAAACCGTCGTCACCACGCTCCACTGGCGTAACGTCGGCCCGGGAATTGGCGGACGCTCGATGGCGATAGACGCCGTCCCCGGAACTCCATTCACGTTTTACTTTGGCGGGGTCGACGGCGGCGTGTGGCGTTCTACCAACTACGGCCTCACGTGGACGAATATCACGGACGGCCAACTCAATGGGTCCAATAGCATCGGCGCTCTCGCGGTCGCGCCCTCGGATCCGAAGACGATCTATATCGGCACCGGCGAAGCCGATATCCGCAACACCTTCGTCACCGGCGACGGTGCTTACAAAACGACCGACGCAGGCAAGACCTGGCACTACGCGGGCCTGAAGGAGACGCATACGATCGCGAAGATCGTCATCGATCCGCACGACGCAAACGTCGTCTACGCAGCGTCGATGGGCCACGTCTATGCGAAAAACGGCGAGCGCGGGATCTTCAAATCGACCGACGGCGGCTCGCACTGGAGCAAGGTGCTCTACGTTGACGATGCGACCGGCGCCATCGACCTCGTCATGGATCCTTCACACCCCAAAACGCTCTATGCCGCGATGTGGCAAGCCTACCGCACGCCGTATTCGTTAAGCTCGGGCGGTCCCGGGAGCGGGCTCTACAAGACGACCGACGGCGGGATGCACTGGTTGAAAATCTCCACCAATTCCGGTTTCGCGACCGGCACGCTCGGCCGCATCGGCGTGAGCGTTGCGGCGAGCAACCCGAAAATCGTCTATGCGATCGTGCAGGCCAAACCTGGCGGCATCTTCCGCTCGGAGGACGGGGGCGGCCACTGGAAGCTGGTCAACGACAGCATGGAGATGCGGCAGCGAGCCTTCTACTATATGGCCATCTACGCCGACCCGACCGACCCCAACACGATCTACGTGCCCAACGCGCGCTTCTTCGTCTCGCACGATGGCGGCAAGAACTTCGCCCTTTTGCGCCCCCCGCACGGAGACAATCACATCGTCTGGATCGATCCGCACAATCCGCGAATCATCCTCGAGGGCAACGATGGGGGTGCCACCGTCTCCACCGATCGCGGACAAACATGGAGCGGCGAGCACAATCAGCTGACCGGGCAGTTTTATCACGTTGCGCTCGACGAGGCATTTCCGTTCAACATCTACGGGGCGCAGCAGGACGAGGGCTCCTTCGAAGGGCCCAGCGCCTCATCGGGCGGCTCGATTCTCACCAGCGATTGGAAACGCACGGCGCTAGGCGAGAGCACGTTCATCGCGCCACAGCCTGGAAACACGAACATCGACTACGGCAGCGGTTACTTCAGCATCATGATGAAGCACGACGCCATCACGGACGAGTACAACAGCGTCAGTCCGTATCCGCTTTACCGCGAAGGCGCCAGTTCGGGCGAGTTAGAGAATCGTCTCGCATGGACCCACCCGATTCTCTTCTCCCCCGTCAATCGAAAAGAACTGCTGGTAGGCGCGCAGCACGTGTTCAGCAGCACCGACGGCGGCCTGACGTGGAGCAAGATCAGCCCCGATCTGACGCGCGACGATAAGCAGACTGAAGCGGCGAGCGGCGGACCGATAGACAACGACGCCTCGAGTGCGGAGATATATCCGTATGTTTCCGCGCTTGCCGTCTCTCCGCTCGACGGCGATGAGTTGTGGGCGGGATCTGCCGACGGTCTCGTCCATGTGACCACGAATCACGGAGCGACGTGGACCCAGATTACGCCGCCGGCGCTGGCGCAGCGGGCCGAGATAACCTC